>CAZKTR010000034.1:0-16557 GCA_964555525.1 uncultured Pirellulaceae bacterium | reverse complement strand
GGTATCGAAACCGAGTGCCAACACCAGATCCTACAGCAAATGGGCTGCAAGTACGCTCAGGGGTTCCTCTACTCTCGCCCGTTGGCACCCGAAGAATTGTTCAACTATGTGGTGAACGAAAACGCGCAGCAGGATTTACCTCCTGCTTTGCCGATTCCAGAACCCGCAACGGGAAGTTTGCACACGACTGCAAACGTTAACGGGCAGCACTCGAACTAACAATCTTGGTTGTTTATCGGCCCAAGGGCCTAGCAGTTGGACGAAACCGCATCGCATACGGTCACCGCGCTGATCTTTCTTTTCGCAGGTGTAAACTCGGGGCCTGTGTCGCGTGGACGCTTGCCGCTAAAATCAAAAAGTCTTTTTGTCCTGCGAATCAAAACCGGCAGGCAACCACTTTTTGAACGCTGTCATGCCGTCCACCGAACCAACCTGCTGCTTGCTTACAAACTCCGGTCGTGGTGCCGTTGCGGTGGTTGGAATCGCTGGTCCCATTGATCGCCTTGCCCAGTTCATCGACCCGCTGTTTAAGCCCGTTGGCTCGCGGAGTTTTCAAATACTCGTCCAACAGACCGAACAAGTCATCTTCTACGGCCAATGGAAATTGACCGCCGAAGATCTGGTCGTTGTCAAAACCAAGTTTGGCCTTGAGATCCATTGCCATGGCGGTGATGCGGCTTCCGCAGCGATCGTTGACGATTTGGTGCACAGTGGTTGTGAATCGGTGCAGCAACAAGCTTGGCGGCTGTTGCATTGCGACCGCTGGCAAGCAGAAACCGAGACGGCGATCTGTGCCGCAACGACCACGCGTACCGCGGGTCTGTTGCTAAAGGCCTTTCAAAATCAAACGACAGCACTGGCTGAACTATCTGCCAAGATTACCGCCCAGGAAATCCCAGCAGCCGTCGCGGACATTGAACACGCTTTATCGTGGGCCGATTTTGGCATGAGCCTTACAGCTCCGCGCTCGGTAGTTTTTTGCGGACACCCCAATGTCGGCAAGAGCAGCTTAGTCAACGCGATCGCCGGATTCCAAAGAGCGATCGTTAATTCACAAGCCGGTACGACCCGTGACGTGTTGAGTCAATCAACTGCGATCGACGGCTGGCCGATTGACTTGAAAGACACCGCTGGCTTGCGCGCCTCGCAAGATCGAGTCGAAGCGTTGGGAATCGAAAAGGCAAAACAAGAAATTGCCCGATCGCAAATTCGTTGCCTCGTATTTAGCTGTGAAGACTTCGGCGGCGACCAACGACAGGTCGAGCATGCTTTGGCAACGCAACAAGAGCTACTGCAAAGCCTGAACCCTCAGTTGGTCGTTTTTAATAAGGCGGATCTGGTTCCAGGTTTTGAGGCACCAGCCGAATTGGACTTCGCGGGGCCAGTGCTGGTCGTGTCAGCGGCCGATCAAGCAGGACTAAAATCGCTGGTTAATTGTATTGCCGATGTCTTGGCTCCCAAACTTCCCGCAGATAAAGATTGGTTTCCGGTAAGCACTTGGCAAACGGATCAGCTACAATCGATTCTTCACAAGTTAAACCAAAACAAATTCGACGAAGCCCGAGCGTTATTAGAGTTCTGTTAAAAATAGGCTTCAGTAGTTGGAGTGCCCGCTAACCCTAACTGCTTAATGAAGACACCGAGAAATACAAGCTCGCGGCGCAAGCAAGTGCATTTCCAGGGAAATTGAAAGATGCACTCGCTTGCGCGTCGAGCTTATATGTTATTTTTATCTCAGCCACTAAAAAACATGCCAACAATGCCCGGAAAAGTTTGCTCGATTTGTGGCTTTGATAACTGCGAAACCATAACGAAGAGTTTTGCGGAACACGAATTCGTTTGTGATACCGATCAAAGCCAGCAGCTCCAAGCTGCAGCCGACCTGCTGGCAAAATCTCAAACAACTTTGATTTGTGGGATCGACTGCCTTTCGTTGGACGCACAAATGGCGGCTTGGAAACTCGCCGACCAAACTCGCGCCATCATCGACCCGTCGCTTACCGCTCACAACCGTGCGGCCATTCAATCCCTTCAGCGGCACGGCAAAGTCTCAGCAACCTACGGCGAAATCGCGAACCGTAGCGATCGGATTGTTTTTTGGGACTGTGATTTAGAACATCAACCCTGCTTGCTGAAAATGCTGACTGATAAGCCTATGGCTGGGCGCAAGGTGGTGTTTGTGGGGGACGCTGATTCACCGATGGCAAAACGCGCCGATCATGTTTTTGCAGCGGACACGACCAAAGATAGAAATGCAATGGTGCGTTTGATCTGTCGGTTGCGAGCCAAAGTTCTTGGTAAAAACCTGCACGGCGATCGATTCAATGAAGCCGATCTTCCCGCTGACCAAGTTCAGCAACTATTCAATTTGCTAACAGGTGCTTCCTATGGCAGCCTGTTTTGTGCTTCCCACGAAACAGACGGTGAGTTTGATTTCGAGACCGAATCGCTGTTGCGGTTTGTGACCGAGTTCAATTCGATCGGACCGCTGGTCGGTATGAAAGTTCGTGACGACCAGAATGGATTGGGTGCCGAAACGGTGTTAACATTGGCCAGTGGGTTCCCGAGTGCGATTAGTTTGCGGCGAGGGTACGCGGAGTTGACTGGGACGATCTATTCGGCCGCAGAAGTGTTACGGCGGTCTGCTTGCGACACCGTGCTGTTGTTTGGCAACACAAACAAAAATGGTTCGCCTTCCATTCCAAACTGGATGCAAGATGAACTGGAGCGGTTGACCGTGATTCTAATTGCCGGTCAACACGAATCGTTCGCCGACGTGTACATTGCTTGCCCCCTAGTCCAGACCGGACAGCCATTTGTAGGCAAAGTGCTTCGCGGTGACGGCGTGATGTTGTCCTGCTCTGCTGCCGACACCGGCTACTCAGCTGAATCGATTTTAGAATCTTTAACAAACGCCTACCAACAGGTCGCCGTCAAAAAGATTTAAGAAAGTATGTTTACGATGTTACGCATGATTTTTGCACTTAGTCTGTTAACGACCGCCACTGGGTTTTGTTCCGCCCAAACAACAAACTCCGTTAAGCCGACCGCTAGTGATAACCAGCCGCCGAACATCGTTATCATTTTCGTGGACGACTTGGGCTATGCGGACATTGGTCCCTTCGGCGCGACGACGTATAAGACTCCAAACTTAGATGCGATGGCGACGCGCGGTCGGAAGTTCACCGACTTTGTTACCAGCAGTGCCGTGTGTAGTGCTTCAAGGGCGGCGTTGTTGACTGGATGTAACCACCGCCGAGTAGGGATTTCTGGTGCGCTGTTTCCAAAGTCCAATACAGGTATTAACCCGGAAGAGATGACCCTCGCAGAACTCGTCAAACAAAAGGGCTACGCAACGGCTTGCTTTGGCAAGTGGCATCTTGGGCATCGCAAAGAATTCTTGCCGCTGCAGCAGGGGTTTGACGAGTACTTTGGTTTGCCGTACTCCAATGATATGTGGCCGTTTAAGCCGGGTTACCAGCACTTTCCCGTCGGAAAACAGCGATCGAAGCGTTTCCCCGATTTGCCACTGATCGAAGGCAACGACGTGGTCAACCCGAATGTGCAGCCCGAAGACCAACGACAATTGACGACGCAGTATACCGAGCACGCGGTCGACTTTATCAATCGCAAATCAAAGCAACCTTTTTTGCTGTACGTGCCTCATTCGATGGTACACGTGCCGCTGTACGTTTCAGATAAGTTTCAAGGAAAAAGTGGTGCTGGTTTGTTTGGCGACGTGATGATGGAAGTCGATTGGTCGGTTGGACAAATCATGAAAGCGTTGGAGAAAAACGGACTTACTGACAATACGTTGGTCGTGTTCACTTCCGACAATGGACCTTGGCTGTCATACGGCAGCCACGCGGGAGCGGCGGCTCCGCTACGCGAAGGCAAGGGCACGATGTTTGAAGGTGGTTATCGAGTTTGTACGTTGATGCAATGGCCGAGCAAGATTGCTGCCGGCAGTCAGTGCGATGAGCTTTGCTCGACAATCGACTTGCTACCGACGATTGCCAAGCTCACCGATGCTCCGCTTTCGGCCAACAAGATCGACGGCAAAGACATTCGTGATCTAATGTTTGGCAAAGCCGGCGATGAGACAAAGTCACCGCACGAGTATTTCCCTTGCTATTACAAGCGTGGGGAATTGCATGCGGTTCGGGATCGACAGTACAAGTTAGTATTCCCGCACAAATATCAAACACTTGGAAGCCAAAAACTATACAACGATGGACGGTACGCCGGTTACGAACAAAAGATGGCGAAACTTGCGTTATACGATTTGAAAGCCGACGTAGGCGAAACGACAGATGTGACCGCCGAGCATCCAGAGGTCGTCGCGAGGTTGACAAAGTTTGCGGAGCAGGCGCGAGCCGATCTGGGCGATCGTTTAAGGAAGATCAAAGGGGCCGGCTGCCGGCGAGTTGGCAAAGTCGATGAGCCATAGAAGGTGGCGACGGTGCTTCCAGCCGGTCTTACGCGCCGCAGGCGACAAGTAGTAGGATTTAAAACCACGAAATACACCAAAGACACGAAAACAGCATCGGGGTTTGGTTTTTTTTTCAGTCGATTTCAAGCGCCATTATTTTCGTGTACTTCGTGTTTCGTGGTTATTCTTCATGCAGCCCCTTGGCCCTAAACACAGCGTTAAATTCGTTCCAAGCCAATCACAGCAAAAATCACCTAGGCAAACCAATGGAAGCCGAAAGCAACACCGAGATTCAACCAGAGAACGAGCAAGCTGGACAGCGCATTCGTCCGTTTGGGATCATTGACTTGATCGTGGTTACGACAGCGATGGCACTGCAGTTCAAGCTATACGGTTTGTACATGGCAAACAGCAATATTAACTCAGTTTCGATGTGGATGCCGCTAGTCTTTATCTACGCAATGTCGCCAGGCTTGGCGCTGTCGGCTTTGTACTGGCTGCCGATGCAGTTTTCATGTGCTGGCAAGTTTTTTCGTCAACCTGGCTACTGGATTCTCGGCTGTTTTTCAATCGTTGCGGTCGGCGGGGTAGCTAGGTCAATCTGCTTCTTAAATTTCGATCCGTCGTTAGATCCGGCCATTAATTATGTCCTATACGCAATTCTATTTCTGTCGATCGTTGCCAATGTATGTGGAGCAATTCTCTTAGTCGTTTCCGCTTTTAGGGTTCAAGGCCGATGGCGTGTGGCCATGATTTTTCTAATTGCTTATTTTCTTGTTGGCAGCATCAGGTTGGCTATGCTTGCATTTACGTATGCAGGCATGTTTTGGTTTATTGAACACTTACCGTGGTCCGAGACGGTCGAGTTCGTCGT
Organism: uncultured Pirellulaceae bacterium; assembly: GCA_964555525.1. Classification (GTDB taxonomy): domain Bacteria; phylum Planctomycetota; class Planctomycetia; order Pirellulales; family Pirellulaceae; genus Mariniblastus. The sequence goes on along the minus strand of CAZKTR010000034.1, from coordinate 11,251 downwards.
TGGTGCGATAGCTGCCGTAGCTTTGGTAGTTGCCAGCTGTCTCGACTTAGTGAAAAGAGCCCCGCGGGATTGGCTTCACTGGATCGGCGTTGTGGTGGCGGTGGTCGATTTAGCGCTCGTGCCGTTGCTTGAATTTGCTTCTGCCTACTTTGCGGCGACGCAGGAAACTCTATGAGGGCAGCTTAGGTGTTGACGGATTTAAAATCACGAAATACACCAAAGCCACGAAAACAGCATCGGGGTTTGGTTTTTCTTCAGTCGATTTCAATCGCTATTATTTTCGTGTATTTCGTGGTTGTTCTCGATGCAGCAACCTTGGTTGTCATAAGCCCAAAGGAAAACTGCCGAGTCCTTGGCGCCAAACACAATGTAAAAATTAACGCAAAGACGCGAGGACGCAAAGAGTCATTCGCATATGCTCTTTGCGCCTCACATTGATAGCGTTACTTCTTAGTGGCCAGCGCCTTTCTTGCTTCTTTGATTTGGTCTGGCGAATCCCGGCGGTTGTCTCGTTTTGGCGTGATGCCGGTAGTGACTTCAACCAACCACTCCAGTCGGCGCCAAAAGTTGATTCGTTCCAAAACAGAATTCACTTGAGACGTTAGCACGCAGTAGTACTGGTTGTGGGGTTGTTTGTGATGCAACGAATGCTGACGTTGCATTTGGATCAGGCCCGAATCCTTCATGAACGTGACGAAGCGATTCGTTTTTGACATGTGGTTCCAACGATGCACTTCGTTACCAAAGGAAGCCAACACCACCGTCACCAAAGCAAACGGAGTTCCCAAGCCAACCAACCACAGCAGACCAAAGATCCCGGCTCCCAATCCCCACTGGAAACTATTTCGAGAAATAAAGTTTCCGGTGCGAACCATCAGCTGAGGGTCGATGTGGTGGTCAATGTTTGGCTCGCAGATAAAGCCGCCGATCAGCGGGAAATTTTCAAGGCAGTAAGTGTCTTCGATCCAGTGAAAAAAACCGGTTAGAAAATCGGCTGTCCATAGGCAAGCGAAAAGGAAACCGACTAGTTTGAATATCAGTGTCATTGCATCTTCCAGGTAAGGTCAATTTGCGTGACGCGACTTTGGCGTCATGCATCGACCTAACGCGAATGGAATGCCAAACGATGTTTCTCACCGCTTGCCACGAGCCATGGGAGACCTTTCGCAGGCTCCAAGATGACAAATCTCTCGGTATTGATTGGGTTTCCTACAATCTTGCTACACGGCGATCCGTCCAAATAGGCAACTCCAAACAATTATCTTCGAAGTACACTCAATGTCGTCCGTGTGCATGTTGTGTACGTGGCCGAGCAATGGGTAATAGTGGCTTTTTTCTATTCTGCCTGCCAAACGACCGCTGGAAGCGTGTCGCCACAGCTGCAATTTCATTCGTGAAATGCAGTACTTTCAAAGAGGCTCTTCGGCTTACAATTACCTTCCACTTGCTATCGACTCATGCTAGAATATAAATTTGAAGCGAAGCGACTTGTCACTCCCTCCTCTCTCTTCAGCGAAGTAGCTAATGCCCGCCTATCCACTCGCGTTTCTCTTGAACTCATTCGGTAGCTCCAATCACAAAAAATCTCGGTTTGCTAAACACAAAAGTCGGAAATTTGAAACGTCCTACGAGGTTTTAGAAGAACGGAAATTGATGGCTGGCGTAGTCGCCATCGATTTAGGAAGACTATCTGGAGAACCAGCGAATCTGGCGACATTCCAAGCCGCTGATCCAAACCTTGACGCTAACACAACGTTTGTTCGGAACAACAATTCTGTTAGATGGTCTGGTGGAGCACTGGACACCACTTACGATGGGTTGACGTTTTCGACGCAGGCAGGCGATCAAGGCGCTTTTGATTTTCAAGCATCCAACGGTAACGCGACAACCGACGTGCCGCTGATTGACTCTTACACTTTTGGAAACTCTGGCCAAGACGAACGTGACAATCTGACCCTCGACATTTCAGGGTTCGCAGATCTCCCTATCGGACAAACGATCACCTTGACGGCTTGGGGGGTTGGAGACAACGTAGGGCAGCAAACGGCGTTCAGTTCAACCTTTGGTTTCACTTCTCTAACACAAGAGACATTTTTCGGAACAAACAATGCTGGCTCTGGCGCTGTTCCTTTTGTTCAGTTTACTTTTACAACCAACGGCACCACGGACGTACTGAACCTCTCGCCGGGCAGGTCGACAGTCGCTGGTTCAACTGATTTCATTCCGATTAATGGTATTTCACTGAGCGTTAGTGAATCTCAAATTCCGCTCTTGCCTGGTGCTCACCCTCTGGTCAACGAGTTTTCAGCTTCCAATTCTAATATCATCGATGACGACAACGGGAACTCGAGCGATTGGATCGAGATATACAATGCCGGCGATACCGCGGTAAATTTAGCCGGCTACACATTGACCGACGATGCATTTGAAACCGACAAGTATGTTTTGCCAGACATCACCTTATTAGGCGGTCAGTATCTTGTTGTCTTTGCGGGGGATGACGCTGACCCAACCAGCGGAACCGATTTGTACACAGGATTTGGGCTGAGCAGTTCTGGCGAGTACTTAGGGTTTTTCGATCCCGAAGGGAACCTGGTGTCCGAGTTTGGAGCAGATGGCGCTGACTACCCCGCTCAGTTCACGGATGTTAGCTACGGTTTGTTGGCTGACGGCAGCTTTGATACGGCAAGCTTTTTTGCGACACCCACGCCCGGTTCTGCTAACATCAACCCAGTCGACGGAGTAACGTCACGAGTCAACGCGAATGTGGCTCCGGGTTTTTATACCACAACGCAATTGGTCGAACTCAGTACCGACACCGTCGGAGCGTCGATCTTTTACACCACCGACGGCAGCACTCCGACCAACACCAACGGTACGCTTTACACGGGCGCAATCCCGATTTCTTCCACGACCAACCTGCGCGCGGTTTCAGTTAAGCAGGATTATCTATCGGACTTCGATCGCACTTGGTCTTATCTGTTTGTTGATGACATTGTTACTCAAGATGAAAATCAACCAACACCGGAATACCCGACAGAAAAGAGTGGTCAACCTTTCGACTATGGATTTGACCAACGTGTGCTTGATGAAGAAGGCGTACAGGCGGTCAAGGATGCGTTGCTCGCGATTCCTTCTTTTTCAATTACGACCGATCTAGAAAATCTTTTCGATGACGGCATCGGCATCTACGAAAATCCACGCCAGAGTGGTCGCGAGTGGGAGCGTCCTGCTTCGGTTGAGTTGTTGAATCCCGATGGCAGTGACGGATTTCAAGTCAATGCTGGGATTCGAATTCGAGGTGGGTTTAGTCGTAGAGAAAGTAACCCTAAGCACTCGTTTCGTTTGTTCTTCCGCAGTGAGTATGGCGATTCCGAGCTGAATTTTCCGGTACATGGCGATGAGGGCGTTGACACTTTTGAACATCTTGACCTTCGCACAGCACAAAACTATTCGTGGAGTGGTGAAGGTGACGCTTCCAATACATTCTTGCAGGAAGTGATCAGCCGACAGAACCAAGGAGAGACGGGTGAACTGTACACTCGTAGTACATGGGTGCATTTGTACCTTAACGGGCAGTACTGGGGGCTGTACCAAACTCAGGAACGAGCCGAAGCCGATTTTGCTGCCAGTTACTTGGGTGGTGACGCCGAAGATTATGATGTCGTTAGAGTAGATTCTGGGATCGGAGCGTCTCGCACAGTTGAAGCGACCGACGGAAACCTAGCTGCTTACACACGCCTGTACGAACAAGCGATTGCTTTGGCCGACGACAATAGCACTCCTGCGTTTGTGGATAACGCCGCGTACTATCGGGCGCAGGGCCTAAATCCAGATGGTACTCGAAACGAAGATTTTGAAGTTTTGCTGGATGTGGACAATTTAATCCATTACGTGACAGAGATTTTTTACAGTGGAAACTTTGACGCCCCGATTACAAACTTTGGTGGGAACGATAGTCTCAACAACTTTTTCGCAATTCGAGACCGCACCGGTGACGAGGGTTTCAAGTTCATTATACACGATGCCGAACATTCGCTTCGAAATGACGGTCGGTCGGACAACCGAACCGGTCCTTTTAATCATCCAGAATTCGATCTAGCTCGGTCGTTCAATCCGCAGACGTTGCACCAGAAGCTACTGGCCAATCAAGAGTACCGATTAAGGTTTGCCGATACGATTCAAGAAAAGTTCTTTGGCGATGGTATCTACACGACTGAAAATTTGCTTGCTCGTTGGGATGCTGAAGCCACCAAAATTGAAGTCGCCATCATTGCCGAATCTGCCAGATGGGGCGATGCTCAAACGAGCACTCCGTTTTTGAAAGCAGATTGGGAACTGGCAGTCGCCGATACTCGAAATAATTTTATCGCCGAACGCGTGCCAATTTTTATTGAACAGCTTCGCGACGCGATCATCGAACTCAGGGACGAAAACGGCGATTACACGATCGTTGAAGATGCTCCGTTGTTCCCCAGCATTGACGCGCCGGACTTGCAGATTAATGGGGTGGATCAAAGCGGTGGTGAAATCGCAGCCGGAGATGTACTCACCCTTAGTGCCGACCAGACAATCTATTTCACGACCGACGGTTCGGACCCGCGTGATGTTGGCGGAGGCATTAACGCCAATGCACTTCCCTTCAATGCAACGGAAGTCAGTTCAACGATTTTCGCCAGGAACAGTTCTGTTTGGAGATTTCAAGACAACGGCGTCGACTTAGGAACCGCTTGGATCGACCCAGCTTTCGATGATACCGATTGGGAGTCGGGAACAGGGCAGTTAGGTTTTGGCGACGGCGATGAGGCAACCCTAATCAATGACACGAACGACCGAATCACAACCTATTTCCGAAAAACTTTCGATGTGGCCGAGGGAGATTTCACTTCGGTTACGCTGAATTTGTTGCGAGATGATGGCGCGGTGGTTTATTTGAATGGTGTTGAAGTTGCACGTTCTAACTTGATAGAGGCCGGTCCGATTTTGTTTGATACAACGGCCTCGTCAGCAGTCGGCGGTAGTCAAGAAGACGTCTACCATGAAATTGCTATCCCCACCAACTTACTGCGAGCAGGTAGTAATACGTTTGCCATCGAAGTGCATCAAGTCAGTACCTCAAGTAGCGATGTTTCGTTTGACGCCGAACTCGTAGTCACGACCCCAGCAGACGGAGCAGAAAACATTGTGCTTGATGCCTCAACTAATATTCGAGCTAGGACATTTAGCAATGGCCAATGGTCGGCCTTGCAAAACGCGGTCTTTGCGATCCCTGGTTCTCAGTCGGACCTTCGGATTTCTGAACTGCACTTTAACCCTGCTGCTCCAAGCGCCTCCGAAATCGCAGCTGGGTTTGACGACAATGACGATTTCGAATTCATTGAGCTTTTCAATCCCAACATCGCCAGTACGATCAACCTGAATGGCGTGCAATTGGCTGACGGTGTTTTGTTCGACTTTGGTGATTTCGATTTGCTGCCCGGTGAACGAGCTGTGGTCGTAGAAGATGTCGATGCCTTTATGGCTCGCTACGGTAATAGCGCTAATATAATCGGCCAGTGGTCCGGCGGCTTGAGTAACAGCGGTGAAGAAGTCACGCTGCTGGATAGCGAGGCGAATGAAATTCTGTCCATCAATTACAATGACACTGACCCTTGGCATAGCGCCGCCGACGGTGAGGGGTTTAGTCTTGTGTTGGAAGATCCTAGCAACACACCCGTCGATGAACTCGGCAAGTATTACAGCTGGCGATCCAGCACGGTACTTGGCGGAACCCCAGGGGCTGCTGCGGTAGACAGGGTCGGGGTCGTGGTCAATGAGGTGCTGGCCCACAGCGACGGTTCACAATTGGATTCGATTGAGCTGTTCAACACAACTGATACTGCGGTTGATGTTGGTGGTTGGTACTTGAGCGATGAAGGCGGTGATTTGCTTAAATATCAAATCCCCGCAGGGACCGTGATTGCCGCCGGTGGATACTTAGTCTTTGACGAATCCGATTTTAATGTAACGACGACTGGGTTTGCGTTGAGCAGTTCCCAAGGCGATCAAGTTTTCTTGAGTCAAGCGGTTGATGGTACGTTGGTCGGATTGCAAGACGCGGTTGAGTTCGGTGCCACCTTCAGTGGTGAATCGCTCGGTCGACTACCAGATGGCACCGGCCGTTTGACTCGACTTTCATCCACCTCCTTTGGCAGTGCCAATGGAGAAGCGGAAGTCGGGCCGTTGGTCATTAGCGAAGTCAACTATCACCCGGATTCACCAAACGCGGCGGCGTTGGCAATTGATTCAACGTTGACCGACAACGATCTCGAGTACATCGAAGTTGCCAACCCAACCTCGGCGGCGATTGACCTTACGAATTGGCGAATTCGTGGGGAAGCAGATTACGACTTCGTGGCCGGGACAACTTTGGCTGCCGGCGAAGCAATTTTGGTGGTTTCTTTTGACCCAGTCGATCCACTGAACGCCGCCAAGTTGGCTGCCTTCGAAGCTCACTATGGCATTACCGCTGACATAACCATCGTTGGTGGTTTATCGGCTTCGCTTTCAAACAGCACTGGTAGAATTTCACTCCAACAACCCGATGCTCCAGACGCACTGGGAGTGATTCCCCGTGTTGTCGTTGATGAAGTTGTCTACGATGATCTTGCTCCGTGGGCAGATGCAGACGGATCAGGCCAGTCGCTTGAACGCGATGACGTAGACGCCAACGGAAACTTTTCCACTAGCTGGATTGCAGCCGCCCCGACGCCGGGCGTTTTTGAGTCGTCGTTCCTATTGGGTGATGTTAACCAAGACGGAATTGTTAACTTCCTTGATATCTCGCCGTTCATTACTCAGCTTTCAGTTGGAACGTTTTTGGCAGAAGCAGATATCGATGGAAACGGAGTTGTAAACTTCTTAGACATCAGCCCATTCATTATTTTGCTAAGCTCGTAGTGAAGCTCTCCGGCAAACGCCGTTCGTTATAGACGGTGCGAACGCGAGACAATGTGCTCCTTGATCATTCACATTTGGTCAAGGGGCATTTTTTTTTGAGGCTGTGGTGGTTTCGATTGTCCAAGCCTCGACTAAGAATGGTGTGGGCGGAAAGCGAACACCAATCTGCGCTAATCATCACTAATCCAAATTCCAGTTTCGAACTGTTCAGTTTTGATTAGTGTCGATTAGTGAGGATTAGTGTTCTTTTTTCAGGCTGGATGTAGCGGTGCGGCTGCATGAAAAAATCCCTAGTCAGTAACTGCAAATAATTTTCAGAATTTCTCCAAGCCGTCGTGTCTGGGCACGAATGAACAATTCTGGTGGTAGGGCAGTGCAGTTCTTTACTTGAAAAACCAAAACAACGACAAGGAATGTTTGTGGCGGGATGCATTTGACAGGATGAAATTAAACCACAACAATCAGTTCGAATTTCAAATCTATTAAAAAGCGGAGCGAGAACGATGATCAAAAGAATTACAGACTTGAGTAGGCGGGAATGCCGATTGCCGCAACGGCAGCGTCACTCCAAAGGTCAAAGGCTATTAATCTCATCGGTGCTTGCTGTCGCCGCGACCGTTGTCACTGCGTTCGCGGTCCCGTCGGTTGCCAGCGCTCAAGAAGATTCGCTATCTAGCAAAGTGAGCAGCGCGGCTCCTGAGTCATGTTTGTCTTGGTACCAATGGGCCAATCCTTACAACGCCGATGCTGACAGCAAAAATTCAGTCGACCGTATGATGGCCGAGCCCGATGTGAACAAGTTCTGCAAGGATTTTACGGATAAACTCGGCCAGCTCCCGGCCATTTTAATTCCCGACGGAGCTCCTCCCCGAATGCAAATTGCCGTTGAGACCCTTGCGCCTCAGTTGGTCGATGGGCTGTTACGGAACCAAGGTTGCTTTTTTGTTGAAGGTTTTGAGTTAACACCGGAGCCGAATGCGAAAAATCTTAAGCTCGGTTTTGTTTTAGAACTTAGCGACAACGCCGATCAAACGATCGGGGCTATTAAAAGCCTGCTCAATCTTACCGACGCACCGTTAGAAAATGTAACGATCGGCGGCCAGGATGGGCTCAAAATCACCATGCCACCCAACGGACCGTTTACCGAAGTGGGTGTGGTTCTGCACGATGGTTATTTGGTCGCCGCCACCAGCACGGAGATGACGAAAGAAATTGTTGGCCGCATGAAACAAGGAAAAGTTGCTGGTTGGCTTAGTCAAATGCAAGCTAGGCAAAAGTACGTGCGCACGACAGCTCTTGGGACGATCGATGCCGCAACGTTAAAAAAGCGATTGATGCCTCTGGCAGACGAACAAGCTGTCAAGGCCATTGTAGCGCTTGGCCTGGAAAATCTTGAAAGGTTCGAGTTCTCAAGTGGTTATGCTCAAACCGACTTTGCTCAGCAGTTTAAAATCAAATTTGATGGTGCTCCGACAGGAATCTTTGCCACCTTTGGAGACAAGGGGATCACCGACAATGACATCGCTCATTTCCCTGCAGACTCTTTTGCGGCGATGGCAGTTTCAATCGATGGAAAGAAAGTTCTTGACGAGTTCACCAGTATTCTGGTTCAATTTGACCCCAACGCAGCGAAAGACGTCGCTGGTGGCATGATTGAATTCCAGAGCGAAACTGGCATCGATCTGCGAAAGTTGTTCAGCAACGTTGGGCCGACTTTCACGTTGCACAACGGCTACTCAGATGGCATCCTGTCGGGTGCTCAATTTCGAACCACGATTCAGGATCCTGCATGGTTTGAAAAAACAATCGACGATGTGATGAAGTTGGCGGAAATGCAGTCCGGATTGCCAATGTCAGTTGATTCGATCAAGCAAAATGGCAAGACCGTCAAGACCATGCATTTCGGTGGTATGCCGGTGCCTGTTGAACCGAGCTGGTTGATGAACGGTGACCAAATGACGGTGACGCTGTTTCCGTCTGTCATGGCCTCGGCCAGCAATCCTGATTTGGCGGCTCCATTGACCAAAGAAAAATCCTTTGCACCGTACCTTCAACTGCTGAAACCGGATTCGAGTGACGGCAAGGTCATCGGGTTTTCTTATATGGAAACCAAATACAGCTTCGAATTGCTTTATGGCTACGCTTGCTTGGCTTCGGCGATGGGCAAAAACATGCTCGCCGGGCAACTAGAACAATCCTTGCCACTACCGTTTAGCGACGAGCAAATTGCAAAGGGAAAAAGTCACTTGCGTGATCTTCAACTTCCGTCTTGTCGTAGTATCGCTAAGCATTTGACTCCCGAAGTAGGTTTCATCCGAAAAGAAAAAGACGCGATCGTGTTCGAAATGCACTCGACGATCGCCGGCTCCAACCTCACCATGGTTGCTCCTGGTATCGCGGTGGGCATGTTGTTGCCGGCCGTCCAGGCAGTAAGAACCGCTGCTAGAAGGACTCAGTCAATGAACAATCTGCGGCAAATGTCACTGGCGTCGCTTAACTACGAGTCCGCTAACCAGCGTTATCCTTCAGGTGATGGACCGGTGAAACCAGATGGCCCGGCAGTGAGTTGGCGAGTAAAAATCTTACCGTTCATCGAGGAAGGCAATTTGTATGAACAATACAACTTCGACGAACCTTGGGACAGTGAAGATAACATGAAAGTTGCTAAGCAGATGCCAGTGGTTTACATGAATCCACAAAGTACTGCTCAAGATGGATATACGGTCTACCGTGGTGTCGGTGGTGTCAGCGGGGTGATGGGTGTCAATGCCGAAGGAAAGTCAGTTGGTAGAAGAATTGGTAGCATTTCTGATGGTACCTCGAATACGATTTTGTTTGTCGAGTGCCCGGATCACATGGCAGTTCCATGGACCAAACCAGACGGTGGTATCGATCCAGAAAAGGTCAGCCCAGAGAAATTACAAGGCAATTACCCGGGCGGCTTCAATACTACTTTTTGCGATGGGAGTAGTAACTTTATCTCGACCTCGGTTGATCCTGAAATCTTTAAGGCAATTCTAGGATTTAATGATGGAATTGTCGCGAATTTAGGCTTTTAGAATTGATCGTAAGCGAAGCGACAATGTTTGCCGCAAAGCTTGATCGATTGATTGAATAGATATTTCCAACGGGCCTTTGGTTAACAAAGGCCCGTTTTTTTTGCAGAAATAGTTTGTGGGTTAATTAGCTAAAATAATAATTGTGCGAACAGTGGTGGACATTAATTTTGAATTTGACCCAGCTTGCGAATTGCATCAATTCAACAAGATCTCAATGCGGGACGGAACGAAAAATGGCGAACTTCAAGCCGCTAATGATAGAATTCGTGCTACCCTCGGTCGCTGGATTGATAAACTGGAGACCGTTGTGATGTAGATGGAACAAGACTTGGGTGACACAATAGTGGTTGGGTTTTGAAACCGCAGCATTATCTTTGAATATTTGGAGAGACGATGATCCGATTCTTTTTCATTATCGTGATCGTGGCACTTGGTTGCTTCACCCATACATTGTCCGCGCAAAGCTCGGATGATCCTCCTGATTTAACGAAACGTTTGTCGGTAGGGAGTCACGCAGATCTCAAGGCAAAAGTCGTCACCCATCTGAAAACGTTGTCTGACGACGACTTGAAAAAGGTTCTCAATGATACTCTTGAGCTTTCAGACTTCCGTTCACGGGCTGGCTACGAGCCATGCTTGGCGGAGATAGTACGCCGGGGAGGAATGCAATGGGAGGCATTTCTCAAAGAAACTTTTGATGCGTTGATGGAAAGGAAATTCGCGCCGTATGAGGATGCAGAGGAATTGGATCCTGGTTCATATTTCAACCTGGAGTTGCTAACAGCGTTAAGAAGAGTCAGCAAACAGCCGGACCCTTTGCAAATCTTTATCGATGAGCCCAAAGAATTAACCGGAATGGGTTCTTCAATGCCTAATCTGCGAGTGAGAATTCAAAACGTAGATATTGAAAAGAATGGAGTCGGTTTTACTATCGGCGGCAATTATCGCAGTGGAAGGCAAGCGAGATGGAGAATCGTTGTTGAGGATAAAAATGGTAAAGTAATCCCCGTGCGAGCAATTAACAGTTTCGCAGGGGGGGGCATGGTCGGAAGAGGCGTCCTCGGGCATGAGGAGTCTTGGGAAACGTCGCTGAATATTCGTAGTTTCATCGAGGTGCCAGCGCCGGGGAAATACAAACTGACGGTGCTCTATCACAACACCCAAACGATTGTTGATTCCGCTAGTGTCGATGGCTTGATCTTTTCCAAATCCAAGCCAGTTCCGTTTACCATCAAGCCCCTCACCATCACTCG
>CAZKTR010000033.1:0-16637 GCA_964555525.1 uncultured Pirellulaceae bacterium | reverse complement strand
ATGAGCTAAGCGCCTTTAGGGAGCGTCCGGCTTAAGGCGAAATTATCTAGCACCAGTTGGGCTTTAGCTGGAGTCACCAGATTCGGGATGAGGCACCGCTAGGCCCCTGAACTCTGGCGAGCCCAGCTACGACGCCTTCATCGCCGCCCTTACGGTCGATCCCACCACCAAACGATTGTTTGGTCGTCGGTAGCAGTTGCCTGCTTTGGCCGAACGCTGGCTAAGTCACCTGCAACCGCTTTGGCCTGATCCTCGGCTCCGCTGGCGGACGCCAATTGCTTTTTCGCATCGACCCACACTCCGCCACTTACACCCGCAAGAATCACTTTCTTGTCCAGCACCTCGTAGTTAGCGATCGTGTCGACTTCACTGGCTACCGCAAATTTCGGCAGTTGCAGAGCCACCGGATCCAACAACAACTTCGGTTGCCAGCCCGAGCGATCGAGCAAGCTTTGCTTTTCAATCAACGCCAACGTCAGCGATAAATCAAATATATTTCGAAGCTCACCGTACAGCGGGTACTCTTGGCAAATCTTTCCGAAATGGCGTGAGAACGACTCAGCAAAGCGAGTGTTCAAAGCGTCCGACTTTCCGGTTCGAATCCGCTTGCCACGAGCGGCCATCAACTGGTTCTCGCTCAGCACCTTCGCACCTTCGCCACGCAGCTCAAAAGTTTGATTGTCCTCAGAAACCGCGACCGGTTGATAGTTCATCGCAAACCACCAACGCAGTACCGACATCGGCGGCGCCTTGCCATCGCGCCCTAGCTGAACGGTGCTTAAATAACTTTTCACGCCTTTGACCGGATCAGCAATGCCCATACCAATACACTTCATGTGGTAGTCGGCCGTCAGCAGGCTTTTGGCAACATGAGAATCAGGCCGCAAGTTAAAGAACTGCACGTTTTGCTTGCCAATACTCTCGCGAATTCCCTCCACCCACCGGTCACGCTTGGCTCGCTTGATCGGCTTGGTGGTTGTGGTTTTTAAGTAATTCTGCATCGCTGCCAATCCGTCTTCGGTCGGGTTGATTGTAACTCCGAATGGCTCGGTCGGATTGGAGCGCCGCCACAACGTCAACAGGTCATCGATTCGTACAACCGGTTGCCCGTGGTCTTGGCTAACGATAATTCCGTCCTCATTGGTTTCCCAATCTCCAGCCGGGCCGGCCAGAATCAAATCGCCCGGTTGCTGATCGGTCGCTGGCACGACTAAAACGTATTGGATTCTTTGCAAACCCGCTAACGTCAATATCTCCGGCGGTAATGCTTTTCGTTGCTTAACATGTGCCGTCAAAGCAGCTTCCAAGCGTGGCAGCGAAACATACCGCAACTTCGAAGCAAGACGAACATCCCCGGCGACGGCCGGCGGTTTTGTTTTAAGCCGATTCTCAGGGTCTGTGTCGTCAACAAAATCCGTCAATGCATCAGCACCCCGTTTTGGTTTCTTGGCGGGTTCAAATTTCAGTGTCCCTTCCGCATCGGCAAAGACACCTTGAGGGTAAGGTTGAATCGAAGCGCTGCCACCGCCGTCGTCCCAGATCTCCGTATCGACCGTGCCTCTAATCAAATCGAGTAACGGCTGAAAGTCATTCAGCGTCACGCCACCGGGAGCACCACCAATTCCTCTTGGCTGGAAAACGTCAGGCCGACCTTGATTACGTCCATCAAGCGGAGGGGTCGTTTGAGCCGAAGCTTGGGAATCTAAAGAAAAACCAATCGCAAAGCATGCGCACACAACAAAGATCTGCCCAACGGAAACGCTCCTAAAAAACAGTCGCGACATCGTAGTGCCTCCTTAACTAAATTCCTCTTGCCCTCAACATTCATTATACAGTGATCACCGCTAAAAAGACAAGCAAGTTATTCAGGCTGGAGGTTAGGAGGCTGGAGACTGGAGGCCGGCTCAGCACGCTCGTTCCAAGGCTCTGCCTTGGAACGCACTGGTTTTGTGGCTCTGCCGCGTCCCAAATAAAGTGTCCTATCCGGTCAACCGAAGCAGTGAAAATCCTCACTTAAGCGTTTTGAAGTTGCCCGAATACAAGCTCGACGCGCAAGCAAGTGCATTTTTGCGAGTGTGCGATGCACTCGCTTGCGCGTCGTATTGAGAACCCTTTTAGTTTTCTTCAGCTGGGGCCGCTTGAGCGTGTGGGCTAGCCAACGATTTACGCCAGTATTCGCCAACCTTCTCCTGTGCCTGAGCAAGCAGCGACCCTTCGGGATAGACACCCTCTTCATCCAGTTGTCCAGCTGGCACACCGGTCATCAGTTCGATCGCATCGTAGATATTATCGACCGCATGCACGCTAAACTTGCCATCTTTGGCTGCTTCAACAATGTCGTTGCGAAGCATCAAGTCACCCGCATTTGATTTGGGAACCACGACACCTTGGTCGCCAGTGAGCCCAAAGTAATTACAGGCGTCGAAGAAGCCTTCAATTTTTTCATTCACGCCACCAATGGCTTCCAAGTGACCGTGTTGGTCAATCGCACCGGTGATTGCCATCGATTGCTTAACAGGAACGCCTGTCAAAGCACTCAGCAAACAAATGATCTCCGCTCCTGAAGCCGAGTCACCATCGATACCACCGTAGCTCTGCTCGAACGCGATCGAAGCGGAGAACGCCATGGGATGATCGGTGCGAAGCAAAAACCGCAGCAACCCGCCCAAAATTTGAAAGCCCTTGGTATGAATCGATCCCGACATTTGGGCTCTGCCTTCGATGTTGATCAACCCTGCACTCCCGGGTCCGATCGAGGCCGTAATTCTCGCTGGGAAACCGTAAGTCAGTGCACCAGCTCGCATGACGGCCAAGCCATTGATTTGCCCGACAACTTCGCCATCGGTTTCCACCATAATGCTACGGCTTTCAACCATTTCGAAAAACTTCCGCGATGGCAGGCTCGCCCGAGCCTTGGTTCGCCGGACTGCTTCGTACACGTGGGAGTCCGTTACCATTTCGCCTTTGGAAACATAAGCGGCTTCACGCGCAATATCGGCGATACGACCAAAGCGAGCCGTTAACCGGTGGCGCCGCGCGACAATTCGTGCCCCGTGTTCAGCCAATGCGCCCACCGCCGACCGATGAAAAGTAGGTAATGATTCACGATGAACCAGCGTCGATACCACCGCCGCGTACTGCTGCAACGTTTGTTCGTTTCGCTCAAGCTGGCTATCAAAGTCAGCGAGGACCTTGAACAACTCACGGAAGTCAGGATCGGCATGATCCAGTTGATAATAAGTCTGCGCGTCGCCGATCAAAATTACTCGTACGTTCAAGTCGATCGACTGCGGAAGCGTCATGACCGTTTGACGCATCAAACCCATTTCGGGTGGCACGATTTCCAGCTTTTGAGTTCGCAACGTCCGCATTAAAGCTCGCCACGCACCGGGTTCGGCGATCAAGTCGTTAGTATCCAAAACCAAATAGCCATTGGCCGCCTGCAACAACGCACCGGCGCGGATACCACGATAGTCTGAAATCGCCATCCCACCCGGGCCAACCTTCGATTCCACCATACCCAACAAATTCAACAAACTTGGTGTGCTCTCGATTACCACGGGACGTCGGCCATCGTCTTCTTGGCTCAGGATAACATTGACACCGTACAAAACCTTGAAGTTCTCGGGCTCTTCGCTGGGGCCCAGTCGATTCTCAACAAGGTCGTTGACGACGTCTTCAAAAAACGCCTTTACGTCATCGCCGCCGTATTCTTTGGTGACTGGTTCGAGCACTTCTAGCGCCAAGTCCCGAGCGATTTGCTGATCAAATTCTCGTAGTTTTTCACGTCCGGATCGAATAATTTCGTTAATCTTCTGACCGGTTTCTTGCATTTGCTTTTGGTATTTCGGTAGCGCAGCCTGATAGTCCTCCAGTTGCTTGGCAGGAGCTTCTTCTTTGCTAACCAATTGTGCAAGTTGCTCAACCGCCACCGGTTCGCCGTTAACGACTGGCAAGATCATGGCTTGCGAGGTGGGGCCTTGCTGGACACTGACCAAACGCATTCCGTTGGCTTCGAGTTCTTTGTCTAGCGGCGCAGCGATTTTTTCGATGGACTGTTGTAGCTTGTCTTGAAGCGTCTTGCGATTACTTTGATGAGGTTCAGCCTCAAGTGCCTTGGCCAAACCGTCTTCGAAAAAGGCCGCAACATCATTCATCTCACGGCGGAAATCGTGTCCAGTACCCGCTGGCAACGTGAGCAAACGCGGATGATCCGGACGCTCGAAGTTGTGGACGTAGCAATAGTCGCGTTTGGTGTCACACGTGGGGGCAAGTTCGTCCAACAAATGACACACCATCGTTGTACGTCCGGTACCACGTGGCCCACGCACGTAGACGTTTTGCTTTCTGGCGAAACACTCGATACCGAATGTCAACGCTTCGTATGCGGTAGTTTGACCAAAGATTTGGTTCGTCAGCGGGATTTCGTCGGTGGTCTCAAACTTCAAGCAACCTTCGTTGCACTTCCAACGCAGTTCGTCGTTAGGAACTTGAGTTCGTTTAGCCGTCGAGGAATTTTTGTTGGTTGCTTTTTTTGCTGCCACGTTTTGGCTTTCGCTGTCGAGTAAAAATTACGTGTAAGGAAACTTAGTTGGCGGCGATAGGCGAACTACCCTGAAACAATCACCAGTCCAAGCTATCGATTGTAAGTCGACGACGCATCCGCGTCCAAC
This sequence comes from uncultured Pirellulaceae bacterium, assembly GCA_964555525.1. Taxonomy (GTDB): domain Bacteria; phylum Planctomycetota; class Planctomycetia; order Pirellulales; family Pirellulaceae; genus Mariniblastus. The sequence goes on along the minus strand of CAZKTR010000033.1, from coordinate 11,964 downwards.
CATCAAGGCAAGATCTATCTGAATTGCTTACTGAAAATACACAAACATTTTGGTGTAGCTGGAGGAGAAATGAGAGAACACTAATCTTCACTAATTCTAGCTTGAAAGAAAGCAGCATTCATCCTCGCGCCGATTATCCACCCTTTGACAAAGACGATAAGTGGGAAGCTACTTTTGCTTTTGGTCGGTTACTTCACGTCGAATAAACTGAACACTGACAGGAGCTCCGAAGGCTTCGACGGTTGGCCGAACGTACCGCACTTCTTCTTTTTGGCCGGGCATTTTAAAGCGATCGCCCTTTTGTAAAATCGGCCGGATCTCGGCCATCGAACCAAACGCATAGGTCCCTGCCGCTTGACAGGGGAACCAGTGCCCCTTGCCATCTTGGTCGTGCAAATAGAACTCTGGATAAACATGCCCAGGAATCCAAACCGACCGAGCGGGAACGCCTTGAGCCCGACAGATCGCGATAAACAAAGACGACAACTCGCCGCAGTCACCGTGTTTGTTGTCAAGTGCTTCCAGGCAACTGCGATTCACCTTGTCAAATTTGTAAGTGATATTCTCACGCACCCAGGTATAGTTTTTTTCAACTTGATCCCAGGCATTCAGTGAATCGTCTTCTAGCTCTTTAGCGATCGCTCGGATTCGCTTGTTCTTGCTTTCGATCAGCGGACTGGGTTTTAAAAACTCTTTCAGCTTTGACGGGACCTTTTTCGCTTTGACAAAAACGGTTGTGTCCTTGGGAGCTTGGATCATCTTCTTTTTAACTCGAAACCGAACGTAAGCCTTCTCTGATGTTCCGGCGGCCATTTGCTTAACTGAAAACCCAAATTGCTCGGTCCATTTCTTGGCTTTCATTCGGTCAAGCTCGGTCACATTGTCCGATTGAAACTCTTCCAGTAACTCAACTTCCTGCTCTGGCCAAACTCGTGGCACTGGGAAGGTGGCTTTGATCCCCTTAGATGCCGCTGGCGAATCGATCTGTAAACCGAACTCCCAGTCCGAAGGAATCGTCATCCCAAAAGAAATTCCCGGTTTTGTTGGCTCTTGATCGCTCGTGCTGGGCACGGGCAACGGCTGAAGCAGTTGGGGTGGATCGACACTCGTTTTAGGAGTTTCTGTTTGAGCACAACAACTCAAGCATCCAAACCACACCATCGCCGCAACGCAAATTTGCAACAACGCCCGTGCACCCCATACCAAAGCGTCTTCACGCCGGTAGTAAACTTGAATCTGCGAATCGTTCATCTTCAAACCTTATGGTTGCGGTGGGTCTTCAAAGATCTCAGCGCGAAAGAAACCAACCCGGGGCTTTGATCCTTTACAACTCATGAACTCGGCAACGTACTTTTGTGCTTTTTTCTTTTCAGGGACTTTAAAGCCGTCGCCTTTTTGCAAAATCACTCTTGGTTCGGACAACCCGCCGAACTCGCGAATGCCGCTGACGTCACATGGGAACCAGTGTAGATCGTCGCCTTCGGGGCCGGCTAGCATGAATTCCGCATAAGACGATCCTTTGGCAAACACAATTCGCGACGGGATCTTCACACTGCGACACAACGCCACGAACAAAAACGTCTTGTCTTCGTTGGTGCCCGACAGATTCTTCAGTGTGTGCCGAGCGCTATGGTATTGAGTGTCTTCGATTTGAATGTTCTGACGCACCCAATCGTAAATCGCCTCCGTCTTTTCCCATGCGGTCTCATGGGCGGCGATGATCTCCTTCGCTTTGTTGCGAACCTTGCTGTGGTTGTGGTCAACGTTTTTGCTAACAGCCAAGAATGTTTTGACTTCTTTTTTATTATGCTTCGGAAAAATAAATTCCTGAGTTTCTTTCGGGGCCACGATCGCTCGGTTGACAATATCCAAGGTGTAACTGACTTCAAAGATATCGTTAGCAGGCAAAACGGGAAATTGCACCAACACCTGTTCCACGCCCGCAGGCAGCTTTCGCGAAGTTACGGTACCCATTCCCACTGGAATATCTCGCTCGGCGATCGTAACCGTTTGCTCGGGCCAATTCGTAGGCACCGGAAACGTCATCAGCACGTCCACCGCTCGCCCAGCCCCCGTCCGGACCTTGGTTCCAATTTTCCAGCGAGTATCGACTGAGTTTTCATAAACTACTTGGGGGCCTTCAGCGTCAACCTGCGTCGCAGATTGGGCTAACGCCCCTTTGTCGACAGCAGCTGGTTTGGCTTCTTCAGGCGCAGCCGCTTTGACTTTTGGTTCGACCACGTCTTGAGCCAACGCCGAACCTAGCGGCAGCAATCCGCCCGCGTGCATCACGATCCCAAACAAGGACCAACACGCCATTTGCTTCCAACCAGACATAATCGTAAGCCGTCGATGATCGATTTTCATTTCTCAGCTCGCATTTCTTGTTTTACGTCTCGGACCATCAAAAGAAATTTCTTGAAGGTGTCAGGCCGGTCGTCGGGTTTTACGGAGATACATTTCATTACCGCATCTGCCAGTCGGGGGTCCAAATTAGGCTGGCAATCAGTAATCGGCTTCGGCGCGGCGGTGTCATGGGCCAACGCAGCGTTACCGGTTGTATCGGTCGACCCCCAAGGATGCTCAAAGGTCAGCATACGATATACAGTGACCCCAAAAGCAAATACATCCAAGCGATGATCGGTTGCTCGACGTCGCACGATCTCAGGAGCCATATACTGAGGCGTTCCCGTGCGATTACCGGGGGCGCGATAAGCTGGCTCGTTGGGTACGGTTAAACCGAAGTCGATCAGCTTCAACGAAGACGCATCTTTGTTGCAAATAAAGTTTCGTGGGCAAACGTCGCGATGTATAAAACCAGCGTCGTGCACTACTTGCAATGCTTTGGCCATCTGACGAATTAACTTCATTCGATGTGGGCCAAACAGCGACACATCCTTTTTGCGACACAAATAGTCCACACCCGAACCAGCCAAGTGCTCCATCAAGATATACTCTTGGCCGGCAACCGTCTTACCGAACTCGTGCGTTTCAACGATCAAGGGATGCTTGAACTGCATCGCGATCTCGCCTTCGGTGGGTTTCTTCAAACCCTTGAAACGGTTTTTAAAGTACTCCGTTTTCTCTGCGTCCAAAAACTTAATGCCAAACAACTTGCCCGTGCCAATTTCTTTGGCCACGCGAAACGTCGACATCGTGCCGGCAGTGGAGTGTCGATCCAGCTGAAATCGTGTTGCAACGTCCAGTCGTGATGACCCTTTTTTGTCGCCACTGAAAAGCTTGTCGAAGATACCCATGTTGATTGTTGCTTAGCCAGTAGTTTGCGGTTAGACCATATGTTAAAACGTAATACACCAATCGTATTCTGCTAGTGTTAAATCGAAAACTCGATTCTCGAAAAGTCGATTCTTTACCCAATAATCGACCGGATCCATGATTAAAATCAATCGCTGGCGGGTTTTACGTGGTTTTTCCGTGAATGTTCCCCGCATCACACTAACCGATCGAAGCAATCGTTCAATATGGATGACAAATCAGTGCTCCCTCCTGCATCACCTTGCAATAAAAAAACCTCGTTGAACCAACGTCTCAGTATCGTCAACGTAGGCCGTTTACTGCTGATTTGCGTGGCGATGCTGGTATGTGTATGCGGTTGCCGTTCGGAAGAAGAATCTACGAACCAAACTCCGACCAATTCCAACAACCAACCCTTGATCGTTACAACCAGCTACCCGTTGGAATGGGTAACACAGGAGATTGTTGGCGACGAGTACATCGTCAACTTTCCGGCGGGCGCTTCAGATCAACCCGATCGCTGGCGCCCTGATCGCAAAACAATCGCTGAAATTCAAGCAGCCGATTTGATCGTTAGCAACGGAGTCGCTGCACCGTACGCAAGCTGGATGAAAACCGTTTCTTTGCCCTCAGCAAAAGTTGTTGAAACTGCATCGCAAGGAATGTCGCTGTCTGACTTCATTAGCGTCCAAGACATCGTTCACTCCCACGGGCCCGAAGGCGAACACTCTCACCCAACCATGGTTAGCCGCACGTGGCTGGACCCGGTCATGTTGGCCAAACAAGCCAACTACATCACACAGCAACTATGCAAACAACGCCCCGACAAAGCAACTCAGTTCAAAGATAACTTTGCCACCGTCACGACCAAGCTCAAATCGGTTACTCAAGAGCCTTCCCCCGAGCCAGTTGCCTCTGCTTTTTCGGCGACACCCGAGCTCAAGTTTTTGACTCGAGCGACAGGCGTTAACGACTTACACTTCAATTGGAATGAAAGCACAACGCTCGCTCAGGCCGAAGCAGACCTCGCAGAAAAGAAACCAGCCTCAGCCCCAAAGTTCATTTTGTTTCCGCAGCGTCTGGAAACGCTCGCCGAGCGACTCAAACCTTTGCTGCAACAACAGAAACTAGAACCTGTCTTTGTCGACATGTTGGACAAAGCCATCGCCAACCGCGACTTTTTGAAACGGCTAAGTGATAACTTTGCGAAAATGCAAAAAGTCACTTCTGATTCGAACTAAAAACGTAGCCGGAGTCGCCAGACTTCGGGAATGTGGCCACGTAAGGCCCTGAACTCTGGCGAGCCCAGTTACGGCGGCTCGGATCCACCACGCGGAACTTCTGCTAGCAAGCGAAAATCATTTAACCCACCACTTCGGACTGCTATCAAACCCTAACGCATGCCAAAACTCTACTGGTTGTAGCAATTTTAGTGAAGAAACCAATTGTAGAGGCCGATTCGAACGATAGAAGCTGCCGCGAATTTTGCGGCAAGCCTTTTCACGTTATTACGTTTGCTGAAAAGCAACGGAGTCGCCATGAGCTTAATGACCATTGAAAGCATCTTCCTTGCATTTTCTTGCCTAGCACTAGGCTTGTATGTGGGCTACCTAATGTTCTTCCGCGATCGCACCAAAGACGATCAGCGGCAGCGCGAACTAGTCCGCGAGAACGAAAACATTCGCCATTCGCTCAAACTGGCCCATGAATCACACTCCAAACTCGACACGCGATTCGCTCGCCAAACTGGCCAGTTGAAAACACTGCAAGCCTTGTGTGACGACTGGACCGAGTCTCGCCGACAAGCAGATAAAGAACGCGGTGAACTCGAAGAAGCCTTGCGAGTAAAATCCCAACGTTTGGTCGATCTGCAAAGCGGTTTGAACGTCGAAAAGCAAACCCGCATGGAACTTGAAGATGTGCAGCATCGTCTACGTCAAGAGTTCGCTGCCAACACCGCCGAAGCCGAAGAAACCTGGCGAAAGAACCAAGCCAAAGCAGAAGTCGCGTTTGGCAAGCTCGAAACCCGTTACGCTTCCGTCGAAAACGATAAAAAACAACTCGCCAAAAACCTCAAAGCAGCCGAGATTCAAGTCGCTGAACTGCAGGCCGAGCTTGCCAGCCAACAAGGCCGCGAGCAAGAATACGTTTCAGTTGAATCGGCATTGGCCGACAACAACAAACAACTGCAAGAAGCTATCGCAAAATGTACTGCCGTTGAATCAGCTCGACAATCTGCTGAAGATTCGATCGTTAACCTCAAGCGAGAACGCAAGCAATTGCAGGTTGAAAATGAGCGATTGGTCGAGCAGGTCATCGAACTTGAAGCCCTTAAGCCTCAAGTTGATACCCTCAACGAAACCGTCCAGTCAGCGACCGAGCGTTTGACAGCTGTCGTTGGTCAACGCGATCAAGCCATTTCCGCCGAAGCGGCTGCGAAAAACGTTTCCAGCGGATTACAACAGCGTATCAACAATCAGGAAGCGACCATTCATGGCCTGCGCACCAAGTATGAGCAGGCCATGGAAGACCTCAAGCAAGAACTCAACCGCCGCGCTCAAGTCGAAAGCGAACTGCAGGAGTCAATGGCCGTCGCCGCTCAGCGACAGACTGAAGCGATGACTCAGTTGACCAGCCAACGCGATCAATTGGCAGACCAACTCAAAGCCGCAGAAGTTGAAATGGCCAGCCTGCTAAAGAATCACCAACAGAAAATCGACTCACTGGTCGTTGAAGGCGACGACTTAAATTCGAAGTACACTACCGTTTGTCAAGAATCAGAAACACTTGCCCAGCAATGCGATGAACTTACGCTGTTGTGCGACGAACGTGCAGCCTCGATCATGACGCTTGAAGGTAAGTACGACGAATTCACCAATCAAATCGCTCGTTTGACTGACGAACGCGATGAACTTGCGAACCAAGTCGTCGGACTAACTGACCAGCGCAACAATTTGTCAGATAAACTTGCGAACTTTAGCGGTCAGCAAACACGATTCTCGACACACGTCGAAAGCCTTACCAACGAACGTAACGCACTATCGGGGCAAATCGCCAGTTTGACCAGCGAACGTGACGGTCTGCTGGCTCAGCTTGATCAAGCCGAAGAGCGTTTGGGTGTCACTGTCGTCGAGCTCAAAGCCACTCGCCAGACCGTTGGTGAACTGAAGGCAGAAACCGAAGAACTCAAAATCTCTTGTCAACGCATCAGCGAGCTTGAGGCATTGATCCAATCGCGTGACGTTAACCGGGCGGAGTTGTCAGAGCAACTCGGGAAATTGCGAACATCATACGAGCAAGCCAGCACAACGAATCGAACGTTACAAGCAGAACTCGATCAATTGCAAGCCCAGTGGGACAGTCAGCTCGATATTGCTAGTCGCAACGACAACCAGATACAAACCCTACAAAACAAACTGCGAGCCAGCGAAGAGACGATTCGTTCGCTTCGCCGAGAACGTGCCGCAGTCCTAGCTCGACTTGCCAACTATCGCACCATTGCCGAACCTGAGGCGAAAGTGATATCGTTTACCGAAGCGATGGAGATTCGCAACAAACGCGGCCACGAATACGATGACGAGTACGGCGGACCAATTCGCATGCACGCGACTCGTGGTCTGGTCTACACCGAAGCACCGAAACAGCAAGATGATCTGAAACGCATCTCAGGAATCGCCGTTGTTCTGGAAGCTCGCTTGAATGATTACGGAATTTACACCTTCAAGCAAATCATGGAGTGGACCCCAGCAGCGATCGAAGAATTCTCGCACCTGCTAACGTTCAAAGATCGCATCGAACGCGATGACTGGGTTTCACAGGCTCGGTTCTTCTACAACGAAAAGCAACGCGTCGGTAAAAGTTACGCGGCTTAGCTTTGTGTAGCTGGGCTCGCCAGTGTTGGCAGTCCAGTGCGTCATCATTCATTTGTTGACGCCATCGACAAAATCACAGCCTGTTATGGCACAGGAGCATATTCCTAGGGCACCGATCTGTCGCCAACTTCTAGCCAAGCAAAGTCATCAGCTTCGTTCGTTCAGATGAGCGAAGCGTGTTTCGTCCAAGCACCTCAAATGCCTGTTCGCTGCTGGATTCTATATCGGCGACGGGAGCATTCTTTGCCTGTAGCACATCAACCTTGGCCAAATGACCAAAATGAAAATTGGGATAGTCTTCAATCAACGTTTCAACAACGTCCTGGGCCTGTTCAAATTTACCGGCCTTCGTTAGACCTTTGGTAAGATTCAATAGAATACCAGGGTTTTCGACTGTGTTTCCTTCCATCGAGCTGATCACTTCGTAGGCTTTTTCTGCCTTGCCTTTTCTGAGCAACTCGGTTGCACGCTCTATTTCCGTTGCTCCAACCGCTTTTCTTGCCGCAGACAATGCGATCACTTTAATGACCAGCCAGATATTGATCAACAAAGTGACTCCCACTATCAGCAACAGAATGGGGAAGAATCGATCCAATAAAAAGATCGTTGCCAAATTCAGCACGATGATTCCGACCGCTATCAGAACAGAGACCACGAACGCTCTCATTGTCATTTTTACACGACAACCGTGACAGGTTTTTGTCGTCACGTCGTAGTCAGCGAGCTTGCTATAGAAACCGCAGCTATCGCAGACGCCATGATTGGCTGCTTCACCGGCAACATCTTTGCCCATCAGCTTGCAACAAGTATTGCAAAACAGATTAGGTGAATTCGCATACGGAGTCACGTCCATCGCTCCAAGGCATTGATTACACGAAACAAATTTCAGAGCATCCGAATTACCTGTTTCGTCCAGATACGCAAGCATATAGTTGCGCCTCGCCTGACTGGCTAAATCTTCAAGTGAAAAGCCGATAAATTTTTTGGCCTTGAAAGTCACCGCGTAGTTTGCAACTTCCTCATTAAATTCAAAGGTCTCGCCAGGATTCTTACTTTCAAAATTTCGCTTTTTCGACCATTGGCTGTAGCTGAATCCGCGGACAAAAACCACGATCATATTTTCAGTCACGGCAACATCCAGCCATTGATCGCGACTGAAATAAACGTCATCTTTCTTGGTCGTAAAACGGATTCCAGAATCATCAATGGCGACTGAAACTTTGATTGTCGATTGGTCAGAGGTCGCCAATTGGCCGTCGAATTGAATGGTTAGTTCGTTGGGTGGCGGAAGCAAGTCCTTAGTGGTTTGAATTTGCATTTTTCATTTCAGGGTTAGGCGTCATGGAAAAAGTACGCGCTTGTATTTTAAGAACAGTCAGTCCCGCTTGAAAAGCAAGCACGACAACTTTTTCAGTGGCCGTCAAAGAAATTCTAACATTTTTGCGTGGAGCTATCCCCCCAAATCGAAAGCGTAACAGAACACTGTAGCGTCATCGCTTTCGCTTGCCACCGGCCTTGCGTTCTTTTTTCTTTTCACGAAACGCAGCTTTGCGCTTTCGGCTGTTCGCTTCTTTGGCCGCCTCCTTCTCTGCGATTCGCTTTGCCGTCACGACCAACTCTCGCTCCATCATCTCCGGCGATTCCAACGTCAACGGCCCCAGCTTTCCAGCTCGCAACTCCGTGACAAAAATCTTCGACGCTCGATCGATGTCCACGATCCCTGCTCGCCCTAAACACCCACGCCGTCGCCCAATCGCTTCCACCAATTCACCCGCATCGGCCGGGCGTTCGGTCAAACCAAACCGATCGGCCAACCGATCAAAATATGTCTCAACGATAAAGTCGCCGATGTAATACGCCACGTCGGCGTAGTCCATCGCCGTTTCCTTGATTGATCCGATCGTCGCCAGCCGGTAACCACTCGCGATGTTTTCGACGTTCGGCCACAACACACCGGGCGTATCCAACAGCGTCACACCATCGCCGATATTGATTCGCTGTTGGCCCTTGGTGACGGCCGGTTCGTTACCCGTTCGAGCAACTTTCTTGCCAGCCAACATATTGATGATCGTCGACTTGCCGACGTTGGGGATACCAGCGATCATCGTCGTGATCGAAGTGCCTTCGCCTTTATGCGGCAGCATTTTGACGCACAGTTTTGCCAGATTGCCGATCGTGTGGAAGTCAGTCGTGGTCGTCGCGCGGGCTCGAATCCCTTTTTGATTCTGAAAGTACTCTAACCAAACCTTGGTCATCTCGGGATCGGCCAAATCGGCTTTGTTCAGAATTTTTAAACATGGCTTGTCTCCACGCAGCTCCGCCAGCATCGGGTTTTCGCTACTAAAGGGAATCCTCGCATCCAAAACCTCGATCACCAGATCGGTTTTGGGAATCGTTTCTTTCATTTGCACCCGAGCTTTATGCATGTGCCCGGGGAACCATTGAATTTGCATTTTGTCGCCAAACTAATTTTGTGGCAGATACGGAAATTAAGATCTGAGTTTGCAGTATAATTCATTGTCATCCAATCGACGATTACCTACTTACCGCAAAGCAATGCTGTTATCCGCAATTACTCGTTTTTTATTCGCTCAAAACCCTGCCATGATCCTTTTGTTGGGCCTGCTGGGGTGCGGAGCGTGCTCTCAAACTGGGATTGCGCAAACAACCACAACCGCATCGGATCTGCCGCCAATTCCCAAGGGCATGCAAGTCGAATTCTCCGCACCGCCTCAAAACTTGCTGCCCGAATCGGGCATGGGTGATTGGGACACAGTCGATTTCGCGGGCGGCGGTGAGTCATCAGTCAGCGGCAACACGTTGAGGATCGGTAGCGGTGAAGGCCTGACGGGCGTTTATTGGGACGGAGCCGAATTGCCGGTCAACAATTATGAACTGCGGATGCAAGCCCGACGGATCGACGGGATCGATTTTTTCTGTGCCCCTGTGTTTCCGGTCAACGACAGTCACTGTTGTTTTATCGCTGCAGGCTGGGCCGGAGCGACCGTTGGATTATCCAACATCGACGACAAAGATGCCTCGTCCAACGAGACCACTAAGCTGATGTCCTTCGATGACAATCACTGGTACGACATTCGAATTCGTGTTTTTCCCGATCGGATTATCGCGTGGATTGACAATGATTGCGTGGTCTACCAAAACATCGTCGGTAGAAAAGTCTCACTGCGAGGCGACACGGAACTGTGCACTCCACTGGGAATATGTACCTTTCAAACCCAATCCGAAATCCGCAAGCTGACTTTACAACGGATTGGCAAACCCGCTAAAACAACCTCCGTCAACCAACCGTCCAACAAATAGCTAAGCCGCATGAATCTCGAAATTTTCCCACACAGCCATTTCATGCAGCGAGCCTACCAGCAGGCTCAGCTTGCGGCGCGGATTGATGAAGTCCCCGTTGGTGCCGTGGTCGTTCACGACCAACAAATCATTGGTGCCGCTCATAACCTAAGCCGACAACTCCGCGACCCGACCGCCCATGCAGAGATGATCGCGATTACTCAAGCTGCCGAATCCATCGGCGACTGGCGGTTAGAAAACTGTACGCTATACGTCACGCTAGAACCTTGCATCATGTGTGCTGGGGCAATCCTGCAAGGACGTATCCCACAAATCGTCTACGCAGCCAGTGAACCCAAAGGCGGTGGCGTGGCGTCAATGTATCAATTGCTTTCCGACGAACGTTTGAATCATCAATGCGAAATTATCGGCGGCGTTTTGGATACTCAGTGCGGACAACTACTGACTGATTTTTTTAGTCGTCAACGAGCCTTGGGCAAAAAGTAAGTTGCAACCGCCATGTTAACCCTGACCTTAAAAACACCGCTGACGCTGCCGATCGATGTGGATGGGGTGTTACCGGAAAAGGTCATCGATGCAAGCTCGACGAAAATCGGCGACCAACTGGTGTGGTATGGCAAACAACAACTACCACTACGAGACTTCTTTGACATCAGCGGCAGCGCCGTAGAAGATTCAACCATCCAATGGCAAGGCTGTTCCGGCAGCAACGGCCTTGCACGTGTGAATCGAATTGGCCAAGACATGACCGCTGGCAAAATGCGGATACGTGGTGATGCGGGCCTGCAAACTGGCTGGCGAATGCAGGGCGGGCGCATCGAAGTTTATGGTAACGCCGACGACTATCTGGGCGCCGAAATGACTGGTGGAACGATCGCCGTCTCAGGCGATGTAGGCAACCACGCCGGCAGTCGTTTCAATGGTGAAAAAATTGGCATGAATCGCGGACAAATTTTCGTCCAAGGCTCTGCTGGCAACGGGCTCGGGCAGGGAATGCGGCGAGGAACAATTGTCGTCGGAAAGCAGGCGGGCAAGTTGGTTGGCTGGAACATGCTGGCCGGTACGATCATCTGCCTCCAAGGCTGTGGTCCTCATCCGGGTGCCGGAATGAAGCGAGGTACCATCGTCGCCGCCGCTGATCCGCAAGCCACGTTATCGATCCAAGAAAATGATTGGCTACTGCCCTCGTTTAATTCGGGGGCTACCGATACGGTGCCGGTTTTCAGGCCTATTAAAAAATGGCTGGCAGCCGAGAAAATTGACGACCGTCCCGTGTTTTCATCAAAGCAGCTTGACTTGCTTGGCCAAGCCTTTCATGTTTTCCATGGTGATCGGTTGAACGACGGTCGAGGCGAAATTTTTCTGGCAGCGTCGTGATTCGATATCCGTAGCGGGAGTCATCAGACTTCGGGATGCGGCACAGCAAGGCCCCTGAACTCTGGCGAGCCCAGCTACGCCCGCCTTCCGGCTTGTCGTTAAACTCATTAAGCGTATACACTGCCTCTTTTTCAAAATC
>CAZKTR010000032.1:14488-16985 GCA_964555525.1 uncultured Pirellulaceae bacterium | reverse complement strand
TCGGAATTCAGTCCGCTGATGTGCTAATGTTCGTTGTCGACGCGAAGGACGGTCGCACTCCGCTGGATATCAGAGTTGCTGAACGTTTGCGTGGTGTGGACAAACCGGTCTTGCTGATCGCCAATAAATGCGATGGTGAGAACTGGGAAATCGAAGCTAATGACTTTTTTAAGCTGGGCTTCGGAAAACCACTCTGCGTCAGTGCAATCAACAATCGTCGTAAGGGTCATTTGTTGGATGCGATGGTGGAAGCGTTACCAGACCAAGCAGAACTGGACGCTCGCGAAACAACTGACCCGGAAATGAAATTCGCTTTGGTCGGGCGGCGTAATGTCGGCAAGAGTACTTTTATTAACTCGTTGGTCAAACAAGACCGAATGATCGTTAGTGAGGTCGCGGGTACAACTCGTGACAGCGTCAATGTCCGGTTTGAGTTAGACGGCAAGGCGATGATGGCGATCGATACACCGGGACTGCGGCGAGGAAAAAGCGTGCGGACGGACATCGATTTTTATGGAACTCACAGGGCCCATCGGTCGATTCGTTATGCCGATGTAATTCTGATGATGTTTGATGCTGGTCAGCGGATTTCGAAAGTCGACCGGCAGCTGGTGAGTTACATCGAAGCGGCATATAAGCCGTGTATCTTTGTCGTCAACAAATGGGATTTGATGGCCGAACATATGGCAACCGAACGGTGGGCTGATTACATTAATGACAACTTCACCACGATGTGGAACGCGCCGATTGCATTTACGACAGGCTTGACCGGACAAAATGTTCAGCGGTTAATGAGCCATGCGGTGATGCTGTTCAAACAATCTCGCTCACGAATTAGTACGCCAAAGCTAAATAAGATCGTCAAAGAAGCGCTCGTCAAACATCCGCCACCGATGGCTTCGAACAAACGGCGTCCGCGAATTTACTACGCAGCACAGATTGGAATTGAGCCACCGACGATTATGCTAAAATGCAACAGTCCTGAATCCTTCAGTAAAACTTATCGGCGATACCTGCTGGGAGTTTTGCGTGATTCATTGGATTTTGGTGAGGTGCCGATCCGGCTTGTGCTCGAACGTCGCTCGTCATCGGATCCGTCTCAGTCACTTGAGGAATCGGCACGTTGAGCGTTGCACACTTAGTTCGAGTTGGTTTGATGGGGTCGGTTGGCAAATTTGTTGCGGCTGATTCGTGCGTGTACGATCGAGATTCGAACGTCATTTGCCGAACCGATCGTGGCTTAGAAATGGGGCAAGTGATCTGTGATTTGCCCGAGGCAGATTCATTCGACCCGGATTCCGACTCGACTGATGGGGCGATTCTACGCCCGACAACTCCCGAAGATCAACTGATTCTCGATCGGCTCGACCGTCATCGCGACAAAGCGTTCTTTGCGTGCCAGAAACTGTTAAAAGAAAACGGATTCAATAACGTGCTGGTCGATGTCGAGCATTTGTTTGATGGAGAATCGGTGTTCTTTTATTTTCTGGGTAAACCAGATCCTGCGCTGGAGAAACTAACTGAGCAGCTGGCGGAGACTTACGATCGCAAGGTGCGATTCAAAAAATTTGCTGAATCGTTAGCGGAGGGGTGTGGACCAGACTGTGGCACCAAAGAGGGGGGGTGCTCTAGCACCGGATGTGGGTCTTGTAAGTTGAGCGGCAGTTGCGGGAAATAGACGATCGTTCGTGAATACTAGCGACCTGCAGTGCTAGCGGGGTCGAGATGTTAATTTGAATCGATTTTACCGATCCCCCCGAGTTCTATGTGGTGGAATTGTGCGGGTGAAATGAATTACTCTAGTTTTGCGGGGATGCAGATGGCGAAAAAAGAAGAGTTGAATCTGTTCGCTGTTGGAGTGCCCTGTGCCAGTTATTGGAAAATTCAAGTTTGTAATCACGTTGGTTAGTTTCGTTGGCGCTGGCTTACTTCTGGGCGCGTTGCTGTCACGCATTGGTGCAACGACAGATAACGATTCGTTTGAGAATAAATCCTTAGCGACATCTGACGTTCAGGCTGATGCTAAGATTCAATTTAGAAACTTGCCGGAGCCTCCGTCACATCGTCGGACGTTGATTGATTTGGACAAGGGGTACCCAGCGACAGCTGCGGATCCGTTTGCTGAACGGCTTAGTGGAGAATTATTGCCGTCACCTGTTTCGCAGGAATCGCTGAAGACGGTTACCATCACGAGCTTACCGCCTTTGGATGGAGAATCGGTCCCTGGGCTTAGTTCCAAGCAGGGTTTGTCGTTGGCTAATCGATCGGACTCAAACGACTTCCGACCAACCAATAATCGTAGCGTCGTCGAGGCGAGTTTCACGGTGCCCGAAATTCCCGACGTCCTAATTGGCGAGATTCCGCCCGAGCCAACAATCGTTGGAGACGTGGTGGATCAGGTACCACTACTGAGCGAACCATTCGCAGTGGAGCCTGCAATCGTTCCAGTCAATCAACCAGTGGCTCAACCAGTGGCTCAACCAGTGGCTCAACCAGT
>CAZKTR010000032.1:0-14388 GCA_964555525.1 uncultured Pirellulaceae bacterium | reverse complement strand
TTCCAGTCAATCAACCAGTGGCTCAACCAGTGGCTCAACCAGTGGCTCAACCAGTTTACATTAACCCAGAAGACAGGCTGTTGTGGTGGAAAAAGAACATCCACACTGCGACGATACCCAATAGTACTCTGCAGTCGGTCGAAACCAACGGCTTGGTTTACTTCATGTTACAGCGGTCACCTCGACTTCGAGCTGTTTCGCAGAATCCTTTGATTCGCGAGCAACAAATTGGCGAAGCACAAGCCGAGTTTGATCCCGTTGCGTTTTTGCAAACACAATTTCAGGATCGAGTCGATCCAGTTGGCGATTCTCTATCGATTACAACCGATGGAACCGAATTTTTGGATGATCATATCTGGACCGCTGACCTAGGTGTTCGTCGCAAGACAACGACAGGGGCGACGGTCGAGTTAAATCAGCGGTTGGGCTTTCGAAATAGCAACTCTAGCTTTTTCACTCCACAGGACCAAGGCACGGCAACGCTATCATTAAATGTGACTCAGCCATTATTGCGAGGTCGCGGTCGATACTTTAACCAAAGTCAGATTTTGATCGCACAGGCTGCCACTAACGCTTCTTGGGATGCGTTGGCGATTGAATTGCAAAATGAGATCCAGTCGGTTGTTGACGCGTATTGGCGATTGTATTTTGACCGTAGCGTTTATCTACAAAGGCAGAAAAATGTTGAACGTGCTGAAATCGTTTTGCGAAAATTAGAAGGCCGAAGTGGTTTGGATTCGTTGCCAAGTCAAATTGCTCGCGCTAGGTCTGCAACTCTGTCTCGTAGAACGGAACTTGCTAATGCTCGGCGAGACATTCGAAACTCTGAGACGGATATTCGCCGTTTGACGGCTGATTCTAATTGGGCTGCTAGTCAGATGGTTGAGTTATTACCCATTGAATTGCCCGATTTGCATATTCCAGTCGCAGATTTAGATCAGGTGATCGTGACAGCAATCAATAATCGTCCCGAGATTCGTGAGGCGGTAAAGCGATCCAAAGTCGCAGCGATTCAACGCGATATTGGTGTCCACGAGTTGCTGCCCGAACTGTCGCTTTTGCTTGGCACCTACGTAAGTGCTCTCGAAGGCGAGTCTCGACTGGGCGATGCTTTTGTAGATCAATTTGGAAGCGTTAAACCAGGCTATTCGGTAGGTTTTGAGTTTGAAGTGCCGATTTTAAATCGAGCCGCACGTAGTCGATTGACTCAGCGAAAGTTGCAACTCAACCTGATTAAGGCTGAAATCGATGAAACCATGCAGAACGTGATCGCGGAATCTCAGATAGCCAGACGACGAGTGATTTCGGCTAAAGAAACTCTTACCGCTGCTTCGGAAGCTATCCACGCTGCACGATTAGACATGGAGCAAAATGAAGGACGGTGGGATGCGTTTGCTCTGGTCGAAGGTGACATCGCTGAGGGGCAATCGCCGACGATCGTGTTAGACCGATTGCTGGATTCACAGGAACGCTTGGCCGCGGCGGAACTCGTTTACGCCCAAGCGGAGATGGAGCTTAAGGTTGCTGAGGTTGCCATGCAACGTACGATGGGCACCTTGTTAACTCATCGTTCCGTGAATTTCGGCCGTGGTGTCGTTGATAACACGCCAAAAGTTGATTTTATCTCTGGCCAGTAGAGCTGAATTCACTCACTAAAAAGACGCTCGTGATTCATTGAACCACGAGCGTCAATCTTTTTTTACTTGGGTTGAATATTCGGTTGACAGACCGAGTAATCAATGACCTTTCCGATGATGTTACTTCTTAAGAACCAGCTAGGATGCCAATAAACACGGAAATATCTAAGAAGTTAACCATTCCATCTTCGTTGACGTCAGCTTCAGCAACAAACCCTCCAGTGTCAGCTAACGCTGTGATAAAGGGTGAAATGTCAAGGAAGTTGACAACTTCATCTTGGTTCACATCACCTAATAAAATGTCCATGCTGTTATCGGACACACTGAAATTGTCTACCGTGATCGCTCCAGCTACCCCACCCGGTGACTGACCTTCCCATGTGAAACCTACGTTGTCCAGCAGGGTAAGGTCGGTCAATGGCGTTGTAGCGTCATTGTCTTCAAAGAGAGGCTGAGGACCCATTGACTGTGAAACGCCGTCGATCAGGAAGTCTGCAGTAGCTCCAGCGGAATCTGTATTCAGAACTACCGTAAGTGTTCTTTGTACAGCGGTAGGGCCGGAAAAATCGGTGTTGATATCGGGAATTACGTTCGAGGTGCCGGAACCAGGGGAACCACCGCCGAAAATTTCAACTTGCATTGCGAGTGCCGTTGGTCCGACTTCACCTGGACGGATAAGCATCCAAGCGCGGCCGCCGCTTTGAGCAAAGCGATCTTGTGGACGATTGGGGTTCATAATTTCTCCATCATCAGTCGTAGCCGATGGCCTTTCCGAAAATCCAATACCCACCCATTCGGCTGCATTGCTTGTCACGTCCATTTGGACCGTGTAGATCGTGTCGGCAACTAAAGTAATTGGCAGTGTTGCAGCCCCTTCCATATTAGCCGGACCAACATTCAGAACTCCGTTGTCGGTGGCAAAGCCATTTGCCACCCATGTCTCATCGGCTATCTCTTCAGTAGTGAAAGTTAGAGGATCTCCGGGGCCGTCGAAGCCCTCAAAAAAGATTTGATTCTGGAAGGCACTGGCAGTCGAACACCATGCCAATAACGCCGCCACGGTCAAAACCGATGCAAGTGTTTTTTGATAAATGCACAGTTTGAAAATCGTTTTCATGAGTTAGTCCTCGAAGATTGGAATGATTCTGAAAATTTAAGGCGAGCCCAAGTTGCAATTTTGATTTACTAGATGTGATGTCTCTTGCTTATGTTTGGGTTCTTACAATCTATTAACATTATGAACGCTTGGCGAAGGAAATGCAACATATTTATAGTTTTCGGTTGTGAAACCAAAGTATAGAGGCAACGAAAGTTGGCCATTTTCAAAATCTTCGCGTGACGGCCAATGCCCATTCAAAACCTAGACATCGGGAATAAGCCGAACCGACGCCAGATGGTTGTGCGCAAAATCAGCGTTCGGTGAAACGACAAATCGGTTCTTCCCGGAATTTAGTCGCAATGTAACCATGAACACAGGTAAAGAGACTTCTCGGTGAGCACCACCATTTTTAGGTCCATCTGGGTTTGTTGTGGTTGGCAAGTTCTTCAGAAGTTTTAAGAGGCGATCGGGTGCCACGCTTCACGGCTTTGAGGTGAAGAGTGTTTATTGAGTGTTCGCATGCTTACGCGTAGGATGTGTTTTTGTAGAAGTCCCGTGAGCATGTTTTTTGAGGGAACGTTCTAGGATTTATCCATTTCCGATCGCGTAAACATGGCACCCTCACTGGTCAACTACAATTGGATGTTTCCTTGGGACCAGACTGCTAATGGTTTTCAGTTGCTTAAATCACACACTCAATTCCCGGAAGAACCATTTTTTATTGCCAAGCTATGTGAGCATCATTGATTATTGAATTTTGGACTGCGAATGGACGCTAATGCAAATTCCGGTATCCGTGTTTATCTGTGTCCATCCGTGGTTAAAAAAGGAAGTCAAAAGCACTGCCAAAACGACAGCCGGAGTCGATTGCTCAGCCAAGGCTAGCGGAATCAATTTGTTGCGCTGCAAGAATTCGCCCGCGCACCCGCGACCCAGCTTCAGAGAATCATCCCGATAGATTCAGCCTATAGCTCCCGTGGTACTACTTGGCTTTAGACACCCAAGTTGAAGCCAGTGACTTCAAATCCTCCGCCTCAACGTCCTTGTCCTCGCCGAAGTAGAACTTTTCGATCCGGTTGATCGATATGTCCAACTCTTCTTTTTGTTGCTGGTCGATGCCATTGGTACGCTTAATGTCTTTCAACAGTGAAAGCACCGTGAATGCGTTGACGTCTTCTGGGACCGCAAAACCTTCCTGGGTTTGTTGTGTCGTTTCAGGCCGGAAGAACGCTAAAGCGATGATTCCGATCGCTGCCAGGCAAACCAAAGGAATGCTGATCCAAAGCCAAGTGTAATTTGGTTTAGCAAGATCCTTTGATAGTTGAATCGTGGATTCGGCCTCGACCAAGTCTGCATCTTCGTAACGTTGAATCTTGTTTTCTTTGGCTTTGACTTTGACATCAGAAAACACGAATTCGTTTGCTTCCGCTGCTTCGTCTTTCACTTTGTATTCGACGGACCAACTGCGGTCGGATAAGATTTGAATTCGTGGGCTTTCCATATCAAAACTAGTTGGAAGACAGCCTTGATCGGAGATTCCCCCTTCTACAATTTCCCAGTCTTCCAAATCCAAATCGATCAACTGATCCAAACTTGGAATCAAGCCCTCAGCTTTGGCAGTGACTTCCATGATCAATTTTCCGTCGTTGATCTGACGTTCATCCAAAGTCCGTGTGATTTCCAGTGCGTCGAATGGCCTAATCGTGGGTTCAGCCTTGCAATCAATGACTAACTCGGTCGATTCAACCGGAATGACAACAAACCCGGAAGTGTCAAGGAAATCCAAGTCGATCGAAACCGGTGGGACTCGGTCTTTCTCAGACCCTTTGGCCTGAAGGGTGACGTAAGCATAAGGTGTCACTCGCCAACCTGGGAGATTGGTTGGCCTGGACTCCATTCCATCAGCATTCATAAAAGTAATACTCTGAACGTCAAAGTGTTCGTCCAAAGCTGCTTCAACTCCCTCGGCAAATTTGTCTTGGTAGTCTTCTTCTGGTCGCCCGTAGTTGTACGAGTAACGCATTTGTTTTTGGTTCTGCACGTATTTTGAGAACCCGCCAGCTTCGCGTTCAATCTCGGCTGTGTGGACCAAGTCGATGTAGATTCCAAATAGATCCGTGCCGACCTTTTCGTTGCCATCGAGTCGGATGCTCAGTTTGATCTCCCCAATCAAATCTTTGTAGTATTGGTAAAGCTCTTTGGCTTCCCAAGCACGCGGGTGATCTCCGACAACTTCAAAACCTTTTTCGAGGTAGCGGAACTTGAGCTCCGGTGGGATGGGGCTCATTCGAGCGAACAAGTTGTTGGCAAACTGCGACATATGAATTTCCGCTAGGTCGGCCGGTAGCTTTTCAATGGCAGCTTTGATTTTAGGAAACTCGGACTTCATTGGCAGCGTTTTGGCCGTTAAGCGGCCAAGATCAACCGCACCCAGAGAAGCGTAAAACCAACGGTCAAACACATCCGTTTCAAGCTCGTTTCGTTCAAGCTCGCCAGCTTTCTGAATGTATAACTCTGCTGCTTCTTCAAACGATTTCATCGATTGCTTTCGAAGTTCAGAGTACTTGTGTGAACCTGGTCTCTTAACCTTTAATCCCTGTGTCATCGTCTGCAAGAATTCGTTTTGGTCCATTTCCAAGCAAGCTTTGGCCAAATGCAACTCCCAGTTGTCCTCATTGGTCGACAATGCCTGTTCAGTCATTTCCCGCGCGACCAGGTAGCCGCGATGCACTTCTCGGAGAATCTCTGGGAGTGTACGTTTAGTTTTGTTCTCTTCTTGGTTCTTTACGCTCAGCCATTGTCCTGCTAGGTTTCCTCGCATGGTTTGCGAAAGCGTTGCGATCGTTTCCGGCTTTAGCTTGGAAATATCGCCTAAAACAGCTTCCATGCGACCCAGCGAAAAGACTTCGGCGGCGGAATAACACGTTTGGAATGCGGTTACCAGTAGATCTTCGTCGATGTCCTCAACCGGCAGCGAGCGAACTTTCTCCGCCCATATCGCAAGTTCGGTCAGGCTTCGGTCTTGTTTGGAACGCGTCAATGGAATCGATTCGGCTTTTTGATTGTAACCGTACGAATAATAGTAGCTGTTGCGTTGGTTTCGGCTGGAGTTCGGGTTGTTGAAGTCGGTCCAGACTCGAATAAATTCTTCTGCGAGTTCTTTGCCGATTTCTTTGTCTGCTTCGGCAAGTTCCCGAATGATCTCGAACGAGTCATCAAACTCTTTAATGTGCATGTGCAGCTGGGCACGAGTTTCCTTTATCTTTGTTAGCAGCAGCGGAGTGATGTGACTCTGCCATTTATCACTCGGCAAAAGAGGCAGGAGTTCGATGATCTTGATGGGCTTTTTTGAGTTGTTGTTGTTATAACTGTTCCAGTAGTAATTGCCGTAGCGGTCGACGTTCATGTCGTTGCTGCCATTAGGCGCTTCATCGATACTGATCTTTGCTTCGCTAATCCAATTCTGTGCCAGTAGGGTCAATGTGCTGCCCCATTTGCTTGCTGTTTCTGGGGATACTTCAAGAACTTTTTCAACCGCTCGATTTTGTAATTTGAGCATGCGTAACCGATCCTCATCGTCGGTTGAGCTTGCGGTCGCGACATTGTTAGCCGAAAGTTTTCCCAAAGCGGCTAGGATTTGAACGCCGCGTTCAGGGCTTTCAACGAAACTGTCGTCGAGCCATTTTTGGCCAATCTCTTTGTCCATTTGCGGAGAGATATCGATCAAACGTGACAAGGCCCTGTCGATGTCGTTTTGTTCTGAGCTTTCGGCAAGGAAAATATTTTGGTTGATGTTCCAGACTGCGTTCAACCATTTGTTTTCTCGCTTCTTGCGGAACCGACTGTCTGCGATTTGCCTCCAAATCCGTAGTACATAAATGTTGGCATGGTATTTTTCGTCGTCCAGGGCGGGGATGAATTTTTCAGCTTCGTCATACAGGTTGCACTGCATAAACAAATGTGCGGCGGTCAGTTGTTTGCCCAATTCTTTGCCGCCAAAATAAGACGTGCCTTCATGCACTTTATCGAGGAAAGGTTTTTGGTCGTAGCCGGCTTCGATGGTCTGCTTTAGGAGCTTTGCCAAGTGTGAGATCTCGGTTGCGCTGGTTGCGTCTGGATCCGTTTTGCTATCCGCCTGTTTCTGTTCAGCAGAGTCAGGTTTGTCTTTGCTTTCGGCCTCAGCTTTGTCAGTGGCTTTTTCGGCGGGTTCAGCTTTGTCTGTCTCAGGTTTGTCAGTAGCTTTTTCGGCGGGTTCAGCGGCTTCTTTTTCGTCGGTTCCATTGATCGATTTGCGGTCTTTAAACGCGATGATTGAAATTGGCTGCGGAGAAATTTCAGACAACGCGAGTACGTCTAGTGGGGAAAGAAAACTACGCGGTGGTATTTCACCGCGAGATTCAGCTTGCGCACGTTTGGCTGCGCCGTTCTTTGGCAAGTGAGGCATCGAGACAACTAGTTCGTTGAGAATATAGACATACAGTTTTTGTGCGTCTTTTTTGTCTTCGATTTTGGTTGATAGGTATTCTTTGACTTTGTCCCAGTTGCCCAACGAAACATTACGTGAAAACTCAGCGACTTCTGCTTTGAGTCGCTCGGTCTGATTTTTGGCGCCTTCTTTGGGATCGATCGTTTTCAGTTCAATCTTGTCGCCGACATTGAGTTTTACAATTTCCAGTTCGGCAGCTGGTTTTTCTTTAGCTGCCTTTGCTTCTTTTTTGTCCGCATCGGCATCGTCATCAGGTGATTCTTCGTCGTCCTTTTCAGCGACTGCCGCATCATGATCGTGGTCACCATCTTGAATGCCGACGTCAACGCTTGTCTCAAGAATCAAGTCGTCTATGTCAATGTCTATGACATCCGAGCCACTATTGATTCCCGCTTCCTGTTTTTCAGATTTTTTTTCGGTCGATTCGGGTTTTGCTTTGTCCTCTGCTTTATCGTCGCTCTTTTCAACCTTGGGCTGTTGAATCCTTGCTGATATTTCTTGATCGTCGATTGTCAAGATTTTAATTTCACCAACAACCTCCTGCTTGTCGTTGAGGATGCGAACGACTTGGTCTTTTTTGAATTTCGTTTCTTTATCTGCCAGTTTTAAAAACACAAAATCTTTGAAGGCGTTAGTGACTTCGGCGATGATTGGTTTCTTTTCGTCTTCTTTCGCCTTCTTCTTTTTCTTTTTGACTTTGTCCGAACTCCAAGCTTCGAGAATTCCTTGGGGGGTGCGATCGAATTTGTGCTTCATCAATAGTTCTAAACGCTCTTTTTTCTCAGGCTTGACCTTTGCCGCCGGTTTTTTTGCCTCTTGAAAAGCAATCTCGCCCGCGAATGCGGTTTTAGAAGATACAGAGGTGATCTGAAAGCAAGTGAGAACAATTGCGACGAAAAACAAACGATACTGTAGCATGGTCGTGTCCGTAAAATTCACTAAATATTGACTCTGCAATTATAGCCTGATTTAGCCAAATGCGGTGGTGAAACTAGCCTTTTACCGGTTAAGACGGTCGATCGCAAGAAACCGCCTAATTGGCGTGGCCTTCGCCTTGATCTCTAGGCGGAAACTGGGTGAAAGACGCCAGAGATTACCAGATCTAGCTAATCGCGTTGAAGACTTCGACCAGCTCTGAATCGTCTGACACATCAACCGTCCGCATGTCCAACATCAGGCGATCCTTTTGGACTCGCCCCATGATCGCGGGTTCGTTCTTCCGTAATTGCTCAGCCAACGAGTCAATCGAACCATTTGCAGCGATCGACACGCACCAGGTTGGAATCTTTTGGGTTGGTAAGCTACCGCCGCCGAGCATCGACTGTTCTTCCACCACTTCGCAGTCTTGAACTGCATTGGAGTGTTTGATCTGATCGGCGATTTTGTCGGCACGCATTTTCAAGTTGGCGATCGGCATGGACAGCATTCGTAAGATTGGAACTTGAGTCATGACGGTTTCGGGGTCGCGATAGAGCAACAAGGTGGCATGCAACGCCGCCAAAGTCATCTTGTCCACCCGCATCGCTCGCATTAATGGGTTGGCGAGAATCGTTTTGATCCATTTTGATTTGCCAACGATGATGCCACATTGTGGGCCACCGATCAGTTTGTCACCGCTGAACAGTGCGACATCGGCCCCTTCGTTCAAACTGTCTTGGACAACCGGTTCGTTCATCAAACCAAATTGTGAGTAGTCAATCAACGCACCAGATCCGACATCGTCAATCAAAGGCAAGTCATGCTTGTGAGCAATGGCAACCATTTCTTGAGTCGATACGGTTTTGGTAAAACCAACGACTTCGAAGTTGCTGGGGTGAACCTTGAGCAAGGCTCCTGTGTTTTCGTTGATCGCGTTTTCATAGTCGGCAGGATGAGTTTTATTGGTGGTACCGACTTCACGTAGTTTTGCACCGCTACATTCCATCACGTCTGGCAGGCGGTAACTGCCACCGATTTCAATCAGTTGGCCCCGAGAAACGATGACTTCTTTTCCGGCGGCCATTGCCGAAAGTGTAAGCATGGTTGCCGCCGCGTTGTTGTTGACGATCACTGCGGCTTGAGCACCGGTTAACTCGCACAGCAATCGTTCGACCGCTTTGGCTCGCTGACCGCGGTCGCCTGATTTAAGGTCGATCTCAACACTGGCGTAGCCCTGGGATATCTCCGCGACCGCATCGATCGCTTGCTTGGCCAAAGGTGCTCGACCGAGACCAGTATGTAGAATGATTCCAGTCCCGTTGATAACTCTACGCAAGTAAGGCACTTCCTCCGCCTTTAGGAAATCCGCAATCATGCTCGCCATCTCTTGAGGGCTGGGCACATTGATGTCTCCGGCTTTATCAGAAACCTGCTGACGAACGTCATCCAAGAAAGTACGGACTCCGTCGGCCACGACCGTGTGGTTAACCGATTCGACCAACTTCTTCAGTGGTTCGCTTTCAAGAAGTTGGTTTACCGAAGGAAGGTTGCGAAAAATATTTTGCATAATGAGTGGTGCTAAATCGTCATTGATCAAGATAGAACTTGGCCGACATTAGCTGTCGGACACCAAAACTAATGCAACCAAGTTTAAGCTTGGTTGTAAAGAAAAGGGAGTGCGATCAACAGAAAGCGACACCACAATTTTAGCTATTTTGTGTCGATATCGGGTTCAGAATTAGCTTGTTTCTTCAATTCTTCACGAGCATGGGGCATAAAACCGGACACTTCGAAACGATTGTCCTTGCCACTGGCCGCCACTCGCCGCTCCATTTCTTTTGAAGGCTTGAAAGCAACCACGATTTTCTCGGGAACTTGTACCGAATCGCCCGTCGACAGATTGCGAGCTTGCCGCGCAGCACGCACTTTTAAATCAAAAACTCCAAAATTGCGCAGTTCAACTCGCTGGCCGTTGGCCAAAGAATCTAACACGGAATCGAACGTCTTTTGAACAATCTCTCGAACGACAAGCTGAGTCATACCGGTTTCTTCCGAGATGGCTCTTACGATATCTTTTTTGGTTAGTGACATAGTTTGGGTACTGTTGCGAGGCACGCAAAACTTAACTCAGACAAGACTGTCAGAAGCGAAGTGGATGAGGCGAATAGAGGGTGGGCAGGGTAAGTGGTTTATCGGCACGCTAAAGATGACAGTCCATCAATATATGGCTGGCTCACTCTTGTCCCTGTAGGTTAAACGATAAGGCGAAGCAGCAAATAAGTCAAACTTATGATTACCGAGCGGTTGCCGGGTGTTAGCTGTTTTTAATTAAAAGTACATGGAAAAGGCCGAACCAAAACGATTTTTTCAAATTGAATTTAGACAAAATTTAGGCCGTAGAAAATGTGTCCTAACTGTCCCAACAGGAAATTATAGCCATTGGTGAGTCATCGAAATGCGAGGAATTGCAATACGCTTGCGAGCCGTAGATTGTTCAGTCAGTCCACCGATGGTCATTGCGACGGCCAAAGCAGAACTTTAGTGCAAGCGTTTCGAATGCTTCTGAAAAATTGCCAGCGTCATGAGTCTCGCCGTTTGTCAGGCGAGACTCATGAGCCGCAGTAATTGGGCCCTATGCACCAGCTTGGAAGTAGACTTCTTCGTACGGCTGAATCACAACAAAACCACTGCCCTCAAACAAAGTCTGAATCGACTCACCACTGCCTCGGCCAAAAAACGATTTCAGAGAAATGTCCGTTTTGATTTGTGGTTCTAACCCGCCTGACCAAGCTACGGTCGCGTTGGGATCCGTAATGACCGGATTGCCAGGTGATACCAGAAGCGTGATTGGATCGTAGTGGCTCGTAAAGGCGACCATGCCGGTTCCCTCTAGACGGATATTGAACAAGCCACCGGCAAGCATCGAAGACATCTTTCGCATCATCTTGATTTCGTATTTGATCGAAGGCTCGAAAGCTAACAAGTCGTTGCCGTTTACAAACAGCGATTCACCTTGCAAATTAAGGATTGTGATTTTCTTGCCAGCATCAGCCAAGTAGACGACACCCTGCCCTTCGACTTTGGTTAGTGACGTGCCTTCACCCGAAAGTGCTTTTTTGAACAGGTTGCCGATGCCTTGTTCTAAAATCCCTTCGCGAGTGAATTTGACCTGACCGCGATAGGAGACCATCGAACCCATTTTGGTCCACATCATGCCGTTGAGATTAAGTTCGAGCAACCGTTCGGTTTCCAGTTCGAAGAGCCCTTGATTGCGATCTTTCTGTCTGGTGCTTTCAATAAACTCGTCAACGCTGTAGCGATTCATCGTGATTCCCTTTTGTTAGAGTTCTGGCAGTGATATCTGCTGAACTGTTCGAGCAAATTCGTTTGTCATTGGAAAGAATTTGCCGAAATGAATCAAGGTATCGTAGCTGGGCTCGCCAGAGTTCAGGCTTCGGGTGGATGCCTCCCGAATCCTGACGACACCGGCTACGTTGAATCATGGGATCGAACGGTTGGATCCGTTTGTTACAATTTCATGAAAAGGTACCTTTTGTCGTTGCTCTGTGGGTACTTCGCTTTAACATCGTTTTCTTCAACATCCTTGTCGGAGAGTTAAATGAAGCTGTTTTCCGCTGCCGTTTTAATGCTTGTTGCCCTTTCGGTTTCGTGTTTGGCCCAGTCCGCTGATTTTGAGTTTGAATATGTCGGTAAGGCAGTGCAAACCGAGGGAATGCATGTTTGGGGATCGTCGCCAGTGATCGGCCCAGATGGAAAAGTGCATCTCTATGTCGCTCGTTGGTCGACTAAAACCCGGAAGAATTTCAACGGTTGGTACAAGGACTGCGAGATTGCTCATTATATGGGCGACCAACCAGAAGGGCCGTTTGAATTCGTTCGTGTCGCTGTGCCTGACCAAGACGGAAGTTTGAACTCGCCTCATAATCCATCGATCAAGAAGATCGACGGGAAGTATGTGCTGTGCTTTATCGTCAATGAAAATGACAACCTAAAAACGCAGCGAATTATCATGTATGTCGCTGACGATTTAAATGATGATTGGAAACCGGCGTCCGGTGCTGAGGAAGATGGGACGATCTTGCGAAAGTCCAAGGACCCGGAAATCTGGAATTTTAGTGGTCGGCTTGGGGTTTCAAACCCTTCGTTGATCAAGCACAACGGTAAGTACATGCTGTACATCAAATCGGTCGTCTTTCCATGGAAAAATTCAAAGAAGCGAAAGTACATGTACGGAGTTGCGGTGTCAGATAACCTGGAGGGACCGTATCAACATCATCCGAAGTACGTCACGCCGGCCACGATGGCGCTTGAAGACGCGTACGCGTTTAGCCTAGACGATTCAGTCTATATGCTCAGCCGCGATTTTGGCGCTTCCAAAGGATCCAACGGAGGTGGGTTGTTGTGGAAGTCGAAGACTGGATTTCACTTTAATAAAAAAGACGTCACGCGAGCCTATGAAGACTTGGAGCACTATGTTGGCAAGGAAGCGTTGAAGGACGGTACTGCTTATCGAGGAAGGCTTCACGGTCATCTGGAACGTGCGCAAGTCTTGGCGATCGATGGCCAACCAAAGTTCCTGTACTTGGCAACTGGAGTTAACACGACACCCAACCACGGTAGTTGCTCGCACGTGTTTCGAATTAAACAGAAGGCTGCTGAGTGAATGATAGCGATGGTTAAAGTGATATTTAGCGGCAGAACAAAGTCGTTTATTCACCACTTAAGATGGCAATGAAAAACGAGATGTCCAAGAAGTTAACCGATTCGTCTTGGTTGATATCCGCTTCGGCCTGGAAAAAATAGCCGAATGGCCGAGAGTTATCTCAAGCTTTGGTCGGCTCAAAGCGCTTAACTACTGCGTTCGGGGATGGTAACGGGTGTGACCACTTTGATATTTTCGACCGAAGGCTGAGCGGCAAATTGAATCCAAACGGAGGCTCTTTTTCTTCAAAACCGAAAACGCAATCCAAAAATCACACCATCTAGTTCAGCTCCGCCAATGTCGTAATAGTTGTACCCGGCGAACAGCTCTCGGTTGCCGAACGTGGCACCAAGTGTAACTTGGGAGTGAAACAAGTCGGAATCTCCAAGCGTGCCGTAGTCGATTTCGCCAGTCAGCAGCCAGCGGTTGGTCAACCGAATGTCAGTGCCCGCCGTCAAGTTAAAACCAGCCTCGCCACCGTACGCATCGCCAAGCCAGTTCAGGCCAACGCCCAATCGAAGTCGGACGTCGCCTGAGACCGGTTCAAAAAGCAAGTTGACGTCGCCGAGCCAAAGGTGGTCCCGAAACTCCGTGCCCGATTCGCGAAACAGTGTTGCCGCAGCTTCCAAGCCCAGCGAGTTGGTCGGCTGCAATAATAAACCAATACCGCCCTGCCCCAACCCATCAAAGTCACTTCCTCCTTGAACGGTCACCCGACTGAACCAATCGTTGAGAGAGCAAAAGTAAGAGTCGCCAAGGCAGGGATCATTTTCTGGTGTGGCGGATACTTCGAATGATTCTGGCGCTGTAATGATTGGTTGAACGACCGTAGGCGTTTGAGAATGCACAGCCGTGTTTTCGAACGTAGGCACGTAAACGCTCTCGAGATTTGCGGTAGTTCCGGAAATGCCGGTAGGCTGTGGAAGTAACACCGGCTGTGGCACCGCAGCCATCGGCGATGATGTCAGCACGACCGGTGAAACGAATACCGTTTCGTGGACGTGAATTTGCTTTGCAGGGCGCGGCTTGACTCGCTGGTTAATGATAGGGAGCTGAACGCTGCCGGAGGCATTGCGGGAGCGACGTTGCCGGCGTGGTTGTTTTTTGATTTTCCGCTTATTATTCTTTTTCTTGTCGCGATCATCGTCCTGGTCACGATCCTTTTCGCGGGCTTGAACAACTGGTTTAGGCTTGGTTCGCCGCACCGACTCACGAACTCGACCAAGCTTGCCTTGTGCCTGAACCCATGCAGGACAAAGCAAAGTGATTAAAACCAACAACCCAACCGTTTCTAATTTATTCATTGCCGTCTTCCTTGACTTTCTCATTTGAACGAAAGTCAGAAAAGCAATCAGGATGCCAAAGTAGTAGCCAAAATCGGTTGGGTAGATCTGGGTCAAAAAACGTAGAGGTAGAGGCCGGAAAGTGGATCATCAACTTGGAAAAACGAATGCTGTCACCCGCGTGCTATCGACATCAAACGGATACATGCGATTGCAAGTTGACGACAGTTTTGGCTGACTTT
>CAZKTR010000031.1:0-17199 GCA_964555525.1 uncultured Pirellulaceae bacterium | reverse complement strand
TTTGCTACTTTTGCGGCGTCAAAGGCAACTTTGACTCCTCAGTTTGCACGTAGGATTTTTCTGCCTCGTACAACGCCATGCGAATTTGATGAGGAGAATCTTCAGCTTGGTTTCCGTTGTCCGAAACTTCGGCACCGGCCAGTTTGATCACTTGGCTTTGACTTTGCTTGGCTTCAGCGAAATCACCCCTCGCAGCTTGGGCGGCGGCGAGCGTTTCCAGCATCGCGACGGTGGGGGAACTGCTACGGTCAACGCAAGGCTTGATCAAAGCGATCGCTTTTTCGGCATCTCGAATGCTGGCGTCACTGGCAGTCGCTAACACCCAAGCGGTGCGTTGGTCTACCAAATCTGACAGCTTGGTCGACCCGCCGGCCAGTTGGTCGGCATCGGTTAGCTTCTTTGCGGAAGCGTAGTCGGACAATGATAAATTCCAGTCACCTGCAGCCGCGTGACAATCGCCTCGGTTGACCCAAGCCACCACGTTGTTCGGGTATGCCTTGATGACGGAGTTGAAATCAGCCAGTGCTGTTTCATACTTTGTTAATGCAACATTTGCGTGGCCACGTCCGGTAAGGGCTTGAGTATCGTCCGAAGTTAAGCGGAGTACAGAGGTGTAATCTTTGACCGCCAGTTTGTACTTACCCATCGCCGACAACACTTCGGCTCGATTGAAGTAGCCTTGGGTGAAGTCTGCTTTTAGCCCGACGGCTTTGGTGAAGTCTTGGGCCGCTTTTAAGTACTGTTCGTTCAATACAAAGGCGATGCCGCGAGAGTTGAACGTGCGATAACGAGCCGTGTCGATGGAGATCGATTCGTTAAAGTCGTTTATCGCTTGCTCAAAAACAATGCCGTACTGCGTGACATTTTCGATGGCTTTGAGTTGTTTTGCGGTTTCGCAACGATTGTTGCCGCGGCGGTTTAGCGCCCATGCTTTTAATGAACGAACGTAGGCGAAATATTTTTCATTTAGGCCGGCGGTCGTCGCCGAATCGCACTTGGCGATCATTGCCGTGAGTTGCTTTGGTGATTTCGCGGTCTTGGTCAGGCCAAACAATTCAGTGGCCAACTTTTTTTGTTGGGCGAGCGCAAGTTGCGGTTTGGCTGACTTGACGGCCTCGGGTTCAGAGGCTTTCGCGGGGCCGGCGGTATCGTCGGTTGCCGATGGTGTTTTCGTTTCGGCTGGCGTCACAGGTGTCGCGGGCGCGAGTTTTGCCGCTTCCTCAATCTGGAGGCTGCCGGCATAGCAACCGTTGGCAACAGACAGACCGAACACCGGTGCTGCAATGAACAGAGAAGCTAACTTCCTCAGGTTTTGATTGCGTTTCATTGGAAACCCTCCTTGGATTTGATTTAACGTCGCCTTTCGCTCCGCGAAAGAACGCTACTTTCGCGGAGCGAAAGGCGACAATGATTTTACTGCGTCTTAGTTCATTTGATATAGCCGGAGTCGCCAGAATTCGGGACGTGGTCACCAAAGGCCTGAACTCTGGCGAGCCCAGCTACAACTTTTGCTCTATGCCTGTGGTTCGGTCATCCGCATTGGATCCAAAGCCTCGGCCAACTGGTCTGGTGGTAAAAGCTCTTGTTCCTCGCAAAGTTCACGAATCGTCTTGCCAGACTTAAAGGCTTCCTTCGCCAATTTCGATGCTTTTTCGTAACCGATGTAAGGATTCAAGCTAGTACACATCGACAAGCTTTTTTCCACAAACGATTCGCAGACGTCAATATTCGCTTGCATCTCTGCCGCACAAAACTCAACGAACGCGTTAGTACCATTGGCCAGCAACATGATGCTCTCCAAAGTCGTTTGGCACATGACTGGCATCATGATGTTCAATTGGAACTGACCACCAGCGGCACCGCTGACGGTGATGGTTTGGTCGTTGCCGATTACGCGAGCGGTGAACTGCATCATGCTCTCGCACATCACCGGATTCACTTTGCCCGGCATGATGGAGCTGCCCGGTTGGCGAGAAGGCAATGAGATTTCATAGAAACCACATCGTGGCCCAGAACCCAACCAACGAATATTATTGGCGACGTTGAACAAGGTCGTGGCGATCGATTTTAAATGGCCATGACACGAAACCAAACCGTCACGTTGAGCGTTGGCTTCGAAGTGGTTGACCGCTTCGACAAACGGGACTCCCGTCGCTTTGGCCAGTTCCACTGAAACTCGGTTTCCGAATTCAGGATGAGTATTGATGCCCGACCCGACTGCGGTTCCGCCGACTGGTAGTTCTGTCACATCCGCAACGGCTTGTTGGGCTCGTTGGATCGCCAGTTCAATCTGACGAGCCATGCCGCCGATCTCTTGGCCGAGTCGAAGCGGTGTGGCGTCCATCAGGTGAGTGCGACCGATCTTGATGACCTGGTCCCACGCTTCGGCTTTTTCATTCAGCGTATCCGCAAACCGCTGCAACGCTGGAATCAATTGGTTGGTCAACTCAACTCCCGCAGCGACATGAATTGCTGTCGGGAAAGTATCGTTGGTGCTCTGCCCCATGTTCACGTGGTCGTTGGGGTGGATCGGTTTCTCGGGTGCAAACCGATCGCCGCCGGCAATCTCGATCGCTCGGTTGCTGATCACTTCGTTGACGTTCATGTTGCTAGAGGTTCCAGAACCCGTCTGAAACACATCGATCGGGAACTCGCCGTCGAGCTTTCCGTCGACAACGTCTTGGCAAGCGTCCAGCATCGCTTTGATCTGGTCATCGTTCAAAGGGTTCTTGCCAGTGCCGCCAAGTTTTCCAAGATCCCGGTTGGCAATCCCGCAGGCCAGTTTGACTCGCCCCATCGCGCGGATCATCGCGGTCGGCAGTTGCCAGCCGGAGACTGGAAAGTTTTCGACGGCTCGTTGAGTTTGAGCACCATAGTAGGCTTGGGCGGGGACATGGACTTCGCCCATGCTGTCGGTTTCGATACGTGTTTTGTCTTTTGAGTCGGTCATTATATTTTTGGTTAATGGATTGGCTGGTCATTTCGCAGGTGTCGAGCATGAAGCTCAACCGCAGGGAAAACGCATTTTGTATCGGTTAAAATCCATGTCTTTGCCGGATCGGGTTTAATCGAGTAAATTTCTGCCGGTATGATAAGCGTTGTCCAAGTTCTTTCAAAACTCAATTTGCTCAGATTGTCACCGGATGCCCGAAAAAATAACCTTTCATCAAATTCGCAAAGAGTACGCCGATCAAGGCATTGACGAGTCTAGCTTGCCCAAAGACCCAATGGCGTTGTTCCAGCAGTGGTACGCGATTGCCGAAGAAAACCAACCCGGCGAGTGGGTGGAGGCCAATGCGATGTCGCTGGCAACTGCTGGCAAGGACGGAAGGGTCTCCAATCGCTACGTGTTGCTCAAGGGCGTGGACGGCGACGGAATTCGTTTTTATTCAAATTACGACTCGGACAAAGGCCGCCAGATTGATGCAAACCCTCGAGCTGCCGCGGCGTTTCTATGGGCTTACTTGGGCCGGCAGGTGCGTTTTGAAGGATCGATCGCGAAGACATCGCGCGAGGATTCGGAAAAGTATTTCCACTCGCGACCAAGAGGATCCCAGTTTGGAGCGTGTGCGTCGATCCAATCGGCGGAAGTTGATTCGTGGGAGGCGCTCGGACAGCGGAAGGCGGAGCTAGAAGCCGAGTACGCGGATCAGGAGATTCCGCTACCAGATAATTGGGGTGGCTACAAAATCGTGCCTGACCGTATCGAGTTTTGGCAGGGACGTTCGAATCGCTTGCACGACCGAATCGTTTATGAGTTACAGGGTGATGGTCAGTGGCGACAGTTTAGAATTTCGCCGTAGGCAAAAAGTGGCGACAGTGCCTCCGGCCTGTCTACGCGCCGGCGGAGCGAAAGGCGACAATACGCGGCATCGTAGCTGGGCTCGCCAGAGTTCAGGGGCCTGACTGTGCCGCATCCCGAAGTCTGGCGACTCCGGCTACGAACTAAACGTAACCGAAAACAGACGCTTCACTCAAGACTAGAAGAACCGAAACAGAACGACTGCGCGTAGACCGGCTGGAAGCACCGTCGCCACATTTTTTAAACGATCTTCGTCGTTTCTACGCTCAAGATAAATTCATTCTGCTTGATCGCTTGTATCTGTTCGGCAGACAATTGATCGTCGATCTGAATTCTGGCACAAGCCGCTTCGGCGCCATCGTAAATCACGTTTTGCATTTCTTCGACGTTGATCTTGGCATCACCAATGACTTGGAAAACGTGAGCCAGAACGCCCGGGCGATTCATGTGCCGAATGGAAAGCAATCTGGTCGCTGGAGTTAGCGATGCCAGATTGACGCAATTTTCAACGTTGCCCGTTTCGTTATAGGTCAAGATAACGCGTACCGCTTCGCCCGCGATCGCCTCTTGAGACTGATTCGTAGAAGCGCCAACATGATGCGTGCCGTAAACTCCTGGCATGCCAACGATGTTAGCTGAAAAATCAGCGACGCCTGAACCTGGTTCGTCGGCATACACGTCCAAGCCCGCTCGAATGCCTTTATCGGTGATCGCAGACTCGAGCGCCGCCTGGTCAACGACGCTGCCACGACTTGTATTGATTAGGAACGCGCCCGGTTTCATGTGCGACAGAAACGCGGCATCGATCAGTTGTTTGGTTTCGGCAGTTGCTGCGACCGAGACACTGACCACGTCACTTTCTTGTGCCAGTTGTTGCAGTGACTCACAAAAACCGATCCCCAATTGTTCAGCTTTGTCGGCGGTGAGACTGCGACTCCATCCAACCACGTTCATCTCAAAGCCCTTGCCTCGCTGGGCAATCGCCATGCCGATCTGCCCGGTCCCAATAATGCCTAACGTTCGGCCTTTCAAACCAGCGGCTTTGGCATATTCTTTTTTGTTCCATTTACCAGCGCGCAGCTCCGCGGTTTGGTCGGGAATTCGACGATCGCAAGCTAGGATTAGGCCCCAAGCAAGTTCGGCCACTGCGACCGAATTTTTCCCCGGGCAATTCGCGAGATAAACTCCTCGGCGACTCGCTTCAGCTACGTCGATTGTGTCATAGCCAGCACCGGCTCGAACGATCAATGCTAGTTTTTCACCAGCTTGGATCGCAGCGGCCGAAACCTTCGTGCTGCGGACCACCAGAACATTCGGTTGATGCGTCGCGAGTGCATCAGCCATTTGATCGGCACTGGTGTCCGGCTCAAAAACTACTTCGCATCCGGCATTTTTTAACTCTTCGATTCCGCCAGCTTGGAATTTATCAGCAATGAGAACTTTCATGATTTAATAGCCTTCAAAGCGATGAATAAATAGACCACTACGAAGTTTTGGTTCGAACCAAGTTGATTTTGGCGGCATGATTTTGTCAGCGTCACTAACATTAATCAATTGCTCGATGGAAGTCGGGAACATTGAAAACGCAATCGCTTGCTTTCCCGAATTGACCACTCGTTCAAGTTCTTCCGTTCCTCGAATGCCACCGACAAATCCAATGCGATTGTCCGTTCGTGGATCACCAACTCCAAGGATGGGTGACAGGATTTGAGATTGTAGTAGCGCCACGTCAAGAGAATTGATGGGATCACTTGGGTCAAAGGAATCAGCAGCGAAGGTAAATTTGTGCCAGCCGTCGCCCATGTAGACGCAAACGCAACCAGCCGATTCGGGCTGTGGGTTATCGGTTGGTTCGAGTGTTCCAATGCTCTTGAGTTTTTCCAGTAAGGCATCGCCGGTCAGTCCATTTAAATCGGCAACCACGCGATTGTAGGAAAGAATCCGCAACTGATTTGCAGGAAACATGACGCTCAGCACACGATTGTATTCTTCGTCGCCGGTGTGGTTGTCGTTCTCCGACTGGCGTTGCGTTGCGGCTCGTTCTCCCGCTGCGGTTCGATGGTGTCCGTCGGCAATGTAAACCGCGTCCAGTTTGGCAAAGCCATCGACATAAGCTTGCGCGTTGGCAGCTTTCCAGATGGTATGCTGCACGCCATCTTCGGCTTCAAAGTCAATCATGTGATCGCCAACAATATCGCTTTCGATCAGTTGATTGATGGTTGGGTCATCTTTGAATGTCAGAAACACGGGTTCGGCGTGAGCACTACAGGTCGTTAGATGACGAGTTCGATCGTCTTCCTTAACGGGACGAGTCTTTTCATGTTTTTTGATTTCACCACTACGATAATGTTGGACATCGTAGCAACAAACGACACCATGTTGGGCCTGCCCTTGGAAGATCTGTCGATAGATATAAATTGACGGTTCATCAGTTGGCGACAAATGCCCGGCTTGCTCCATCGAGTTTAAATTCGCGGCAGCTTTCAGGTAGATCGGTTCGCTATAAGGATCCGTATCTGGCGAAAATTCGATTTCGGGTCGAATCACATGCAAGAAGCTGATGTCGTTGCCTTCGGCAGCCTGCTTGGCTTCTTGGGTGCTGATGACATCGTAGGGTTCGCAAGAGATTTGAGACGCCTTGGCTGCGTTGGGCATCAAAGGTTGGAATGGGTAGATCTTAATCATTACTGGTTTGCCTGTTCGGGAATGGAGAATTCAAATTTCGCTGTGGTCGGCAGTCATGTCAAGCGGTCATGCAACAAACACGGACAAGTAATCAAGATTCGTCTTGATTAATGTTTCGTTACATTTTGATCAAAAAGCGAAGGGAGAGAGTACTAAGCTTTAGGCACTTTCGCGTTTAATTGCGTCTTCGCTGATATGCCCGTCATCGCTGACGTCTTCGAAGCGGACGCTGACTCGTTTCGATACGCCGGACTCTTGCATCGTGATCCCGTACAAAGTCGTGGCGGCGGTCATGGTTTTTTTACTGTGCGTGACGATCACAAATTTCGTCCAACCTAAGAAACTTTTCAACACGTCGATAAAGCGACCAATATTGGCCTCGTCAAACGGGGCATCCACTTCGTCCAAAACACAAAACGGGCTCGGCCGGAATTGGAAGATCGCCATCAATAAGGACACCGCGGTTAATGCTTTCTCGCCACCACTGAGCAACGAGTTATTGAATTCAGGTTTACCAGGCGGTGTAGCGATGATGTCAACGCCGGCTTCCAATGGATCGACGTCGGGTTCGAGAATAATATCTGCCTTGCCGCCGCCAAAGGTCTGGCGGAATAGCTTCTGGAAATTGCCGCGAATGATTTCGAGCGTTTCAACGAACAACTTACGACTGTCGTTGTCGATGCGAGTAATGATCTTCTGAAGCGTTTCTTTGGCTTGGACTAGATCCTGGTATTGCTGATCCATCGCGAGGTATCGCGACTCGAGGTCTTCGAGT
The DNA here is from genome assembly GCA_964555525.1 of uncultured Pirellulaceae bacterium. Taxonomy (GTDB): domain Bacteria; phylum Planctomycetota; class Planctomycetia; order Pirellulales; family Pirellulaceae; genus Mariniblastus. The sequence goes on along the minus strand of CAZKTR010000031.1, from coordinate 9,937 downwards.
TCCTGCAAGGCATCAAGATTGACCGATCCGATCGAGCTGAGCTTTTTACGCAGATCCGAAATCTCACTGTCGATTTCATCGCGATTCGAAAAGGGTGTTTCTGGTTCCTCGGCGACATTGCCAGGTTCTTCATCAACAGCTTCCGCTTCAGGCTCGTCATCGGGAGTGGCCGCGATGGCAAGTTTTGGCGAGTTGGTTTCCGTTTCAGCTTTCGCGATATCGATACCGTAGTCGTCCAGCATTCGTTCGGCCAATTGCTGGCGTTGCAAACGGAGTTGTTCAATTCGCGATTTTTGTTGATGAACCTTTTCTTGAGCCAAGCGAAGCTGGTCCTGTTTGCCTCGTAATTCAATCGAAACTTGCTTGCGATCAGCATCAAGTTCACTGCGAGTAAGGTTCAGCTTCTGAAGTGATTCGTCGACACTCTCGTATTGCTCACGAAGTTCGCTCAGTTTTTTTGTCGCCGCTTCGATTTCCTTTTCGGCTGTGCCTGCTGCTTCGGAGTCGGATTCAACTTGTTCGGCTGCTTGCTGGTGAGCGGCTTCTTGTTCGTCGAGCTCTTGACGGAATTGAGCAACACGAGCCTGCATGCCTTCAAGCACCTGCTCGGATTTGGCTAATTTGCTGGTGATCGAACTGGTTGATTTTTCGACCTGCTTGCGCTGTTGTCGCAAGTCGGCGACGGAGGTGTCGCACTGGCCGACCAGCGCGAGAACGGCGGCGATCGCAGCTTCTTTGAGGCCCAGTTGGTCTCGTTGCTCAGTCAGTTGTTGCGACGTAGCGGCGATCTTGTTTTCGTTGCCGGTAAGTTCTTCACTGGCGGCGGTGAGTTGTTGGTTGATGCCGGCGAGCTGCTTTTGGGCGGCGGTGTGTTCTCGCTGGTGATCTTTTAAGCGAGTCGCGATGTCGGTGTTTTCTTCGAGTTGAGCTTGAGCTTTGTTTTCTGTGGTTTCAAGCTTGTCAGTCAACTCCTTGACTTGCGCACGGCAGGTTTCCTGTTCGCCGTCGAGTCGTTCGATTTCACGTTTAAGGGCGCGAAGTTCACTACGCCGGGAGACCAATCCGGCGGCGGTTGATTTGGGGCCCACGACAACCGATCCGTCGGCTTCAACGATTTCGCCGTCGAGCGTAATGAAGCGAACACGGTCGGCGGATTCGTGATTGGCTCTTAAGTCGATGGCGATGCTGAGTGTCTTTACTAGCCAGGTTCCACCAAGCATCTTGCGGATGAATTCAGCGTATTTAGGTTGGACTTGTACCAAGCGGTCGGCGCGACCGATCACGCCATCAACGCCGTTAAGGTTGATGCCGGGGTCGGCTCCAAGGGTTGGCGGTTCGTCCAGTTGAATCAAACCGACTCGGCCACCAACTTTGACTTTTTCGGCCGCGATCTGGTTGATCAGCTTTTTGCCTTTAACGATTACAAACTGAGCAATATCACCCAAGGCTACGTCGACCAGTGCGGCGTGCTGTACGTTTACGTTGACAAGGTCTGCCACCAAGCCAATCACTTCGGACATTGGTCCGGTTTTGTCATCGGCGTGCTTGAGGAGTTCACGAGCACCGGCGTTGATGCCTTCGAGGCTTTTTTCAAGTTCCTCGATCACTTGGGCACGCTGAGTCATCCCGGCATGCTGGGTGGTAAGGTCCGTCAAGCGTTGGCGGCGTCCGGCGAGCTCTTCTTTGGTGGTTTGAAGAAGCTTGCGAGTTTCTGCTAGGGCCGAGTCTTTCCCGTCGGCTTCTTGTTCGAGTTTCTCAATTTGTTGCTGAGCTTGGGCGAGCGTTTGCTGGAGTTGGCTTTGCGATTCGGTCAGCTGCTGGGTGGTTTGCGTCAATCGAGTTTTGGACTCTTGCAAATTCAACAGCTGTGAATCGGCAGCGCTGACGGTTCTGCCAAGCTGGCTAACCAACGAGATCAACTGCTGGTGTTCGCTACGCTTGGTTTCGGCGAGCGATGTTTTTTCAAGGATTGAACTGTCCAGTTGACTGGCATTGTTTTCAATCTCTTGAAGTTGATCGCGAGCCTCCCGATAATTAAGTTCGGCGGTTTCGGCTTCCTTTTCCGTTTTCGCAATTCTTGCTTCGGCTTCGGACTTGCGTTTCTTGGCAAGCTCTAAGGCTTCGGTTAATTGCGTTTGCCGCAGAGAGATATCTTTTTGTCTGGCTTGGTTAAGCTGCAGGCTGGATTCGGTGCGCGCGAGTTGCTCTCGCAAACCGGCGGAGTTGTCTTGAGCGGTTTGGTATTCGTTGGATGCCTTTTCTAGGTCCTCTTCGACTTTCTTGGTGCGTTCTTCAAACGCCTTGATCTCCTCGGTGGCAACTTTGACGACTTCAAGTTGATCCGAGAGTGACGTTTCAACGGAAGTAAGTTTTTCACTGAAGTCTCGCCAATCTTTCGCCCCGACGTGGGTGCGTAATTCTTGCAGGCGGTCGGAGTATTCTTTGTAGCGAGAGGCTTTGGATGCTTGGGCTTTCACGCTTCGGTAACGACTGCCGACTTCTTCGACGATGTCGGCTAAGCGGATTAAGTTGCGTTCGACTCGCAGCAAACGGCGTTCGGCGTCTTTCTTTTTGGCTTTGAAGCGACTGATGCCAGCGGCTTCTTCAAAAATCACTCGTCGATCTTTGGCATTGGTCGACAGCATCCGTTCGACTTTACCTTGTTCGATCAAACTGTAAGCGTCGGTGCCCACTCCCGTACCGCGGAAAAGCTCGCGAATATCTTTCAGGCGGCTGGTTTCGTTGTTGATCAAGTATTCCGATTCGCCGCTGCGGTAGACGCGGCGAGTTACCAAGACTTCGTCGGCGTCGAAGGCGAACCGATTGTCGGTGTTGTCCAGAACAATCGTGGCGATTGCTGCATTGGCAGGTTTGCGACCTCCGCTGCCGCCGGATCCTTTAAAGATCACGTCCGACATGTCTTTACCACGAAGGCTCTTGGCGCTTTGTTCGCCAAGTACCCACTTAATGGCGTCAACGATGTTGGATTTGCCGGAACCGTTGGGGCCGACCACCACCGTAACTCCGGCTGGGAATTCAAACCGAGTCTTGTCGGCAAAGCTCTTAAAGCCACTTAATTCGAGGGCTTTGAGCATTGATGGGCACCGTTGCGATGAAAAGGAAAAGGCAGTTCTTGCGTTGTTTATCTTTGCCGCGGTAACTATTTGTACCGTGGTCAAAACGATTTTTTAGGGCAGCGGTTATCTTACCGGTTTGATCCAGTCAATAAACTGATCCAATCCGCTTACCGGTTTGATATCTTCAAAGTCACCTGTGACTCGCTGCGGCTTGCGGCGGCTGAGGTCAAGCTTCGGAGCAGCGTCGACTGCAAATTCAGCATTCAGTGATCCGTTCTCGTTTGCTTGGCGAAGAATCTTGAATTGGCTGCTGAATCCGTATCCTAAATCGACTAAATTTCGAATCAGGTCAGCGGCTTGGTTGGTACACGTGCGTTGCTCTTTGATAAAGTCCGGTGAGTAGGCGGTTATGGCAAGCAATCCGTTGTCGGTGCTCTTGATGGTCAAACCGGATTCCACATAAAGAAAGTTATCATTAAAAGCTGCTTGGCTGCCGAAGACGACAATCTCTGCCCGATGTTTGGTCGAAACGTAGATCGTTGGTTTGGCCGTAGAATCGACTTCGTGCAAAAAGAATTCGTTTGCGAGGTAATCGCCAGTGACGATAGGGTCGTCTTCGTTTTGTTGGCGAATCGCTTTGAAGGCACCATACCGAAGCTCGATTTCCGGATGATTGAAAAATTCTGAAAGTACATTTGCTGTTTCACGACTCTCCATTGACGCCAGTGCAGCGAATGCGTGCCAACGGTAGCTTTTGTCTGTTTTGGCGGCAGCAACCAACTCGGAGATTCCATCGGTAACGCCCATGTAGGCCAATGCTTCGGCTGCATGGAAGCGGACTTCCAAGTCATTGTGCGATAACGCGGCTTGTAAGACTGGTTTGGCTTTGTCGCCGATGGCTTCTAGTTGCATTGCGGCCAAACTCGATTGAGTCGGCTGGCCAATTTGAGCTTCCAGTTCGGCCAAACGCTCTTCTAGCTGTACGCTATTTTCTGCAAATACCAGCTGGTTCAAAACCGAGGCATAGCGGCCGATGTTGTTGCGGTAGACCTGCGGAACTTTCAGCGCAATTTTTCGGTCAGTCTTTGGTTCGGCAACTCCGTCATGGCCAAGCGAGGTCCGATAACGGAAACGCTTGTTGATCGCTTGCGTGATTTGCAATGAGGTCTTTTGGTTAAATTGATCCCCTTGGATTTGCAGTCCTAGGACTCGATCTTCGGTTGCTCTGCCGCCGGCTGGAATGACGGCCTCCAGCTTATCTTCGCCTTGGTTAGTATCGTCGATGAGCGATTTTACAATTAACGGTCCTCCGGCGGTCGCCGACACGCCGCCTTTTTTGACGCGGTTGCCAAGGTTGACCATTCTACGAAGTCGGGTGTTGAGGACGATCCCGTTTTCGATCGAAGTTGCGGCGGACTCCGACATGGTCACCGCTCGCAGGTCAAAGCGGTCCCCGGCCCGAGCAGCCGGGGGAATCCTTCCTTCAATGATGACTAGCTCCGTGTTTTTGTCGGCCATCATTTTTTTGAGGTCGTCGAGGTTATTGGTGAGTCGTAGTTCGCGTTGCAAATGCTCTCGTTGGCCGGATTCGATCGGTGCTGAACCGGTTCCTTTAAGCTCAGTCGCTAGACCGATGCCGTAAACTCTAACCGCGTCTAAACCAACCAAACCGCATATTTCGCCAATCTTAGTTGGCCCTGACTTAACGCTGTTGTTGGCATACTTACTAACGTTTATTGGTTCGTCCGATGATTGGCCGCGACGAATTATATTTTGACAACCAACACTTGAGGCGATCACGCCGACTAAGAATAAACGACGGCCAATTTTAAGAAATTGGTCCCGATTGTTTTTTGTTTTTGATTGATCGGTTTTCATCACAAGCCTTCCATGGCATTGATTTGATTGGACGACAGAGGTCGGTCTTGAGCAAGTACAAACGGACCTCAAGCGCAAGCTTCTGCGGGCAGGGAGAGTAGAAAATCCTTGTCGCGGCGTCAACTGATCCAATGCTAGCAGCTGGAAAAGTAAGCAACCAGGCCATTCGTGGCTGAGATTGTCTAAAAGGCTACGCGTCCGTGTCCTTGTTGCGGCGCCGTTCTCGCATTTTTTTTTCGCGTTCGCGTTTGGCTTTTTTCTTTTGGGCAGGCGTTAAACGCTTGCCAGTGGGCTTTTTGGTTTTTGGGCCCATTGCACCGGGGTTCATCAACTGAGCCTGCATTTCTCGCATCGACTCCATCCGGCCCTTGCCACCTTTACCGGCCATCGAGGTCAACATGGGCTTCATCATGTTGTATTGTTTGAGCAGTTCGTTGATCTGCTTCGTTTGGACGCCCGCACCTTTAGCGATCCGCTGCTTGCGACTGCTGTCGATCACTTTCGGGTCTCGACGTTCCTGTTTGGTCATACTGTCGATGATGCCGACCATCCGTTTAACTTGCTTGGACGTGTCGGAATCTCCCATCATCTGCTTGACTTCTTTGGGGATGCCTGGCATCAAGCCCATCATTTTTTGCATCAAGCCTGGTTTGGCGACTTTCATCATGTGGCTGCGGAAGTCGTCGAGCGTAAACTGTCCTTTTTCCAGTTGAGCCTCGAGCTTCAAACGCTCTTCTTCGGAGACCAAGTCTTGGGCTTGCTGGGCCAAAGCCACAATATCGCCCATGCCCAAAATTCGGCTGGCCATCCCTTCGGGGCGAAACAGCTCAAAATCCTCTAAGTGCTCGCCCGTACCGATGAAGCGAACGGGAACGCCAGTCACTTGGCGAACCGACAGCAACGCACCGCCCCGCGCGTCGCCATCGAGCTTGGTCATCACGACGCCGTTGAGTTCTAGGGCTTCGTGGAAAGCACCGGCGCTTTTGACAGCATCCTGTCCAGTCATGCCGTCAACGACCAAGAACACATGATGCGGTTGGACTTCGCGGTCGATGGTCTGCAGTTGCTGCATTAACGCTTCGTCGATTGCCAGTCGACCTGCGGTATCCAAAATCAACACTTTGTTGCCGTCGGCTTTGGCTTTGGCAACCGCCGCTTTACAAACTTTGACCGGGTCTTGTTCTTCGCGGTCGCTATAAACCGGAACGTTTAACGAGTCACCCAATACATGCAACTGGTCGATCGCTGCCGGACGCTGCAGGTCTGCCGCACAAAGCAGCGGTGTGATGCCGGCTTGTTTTTGTAGTAGTCGAGCGAGCTTACCACAGGTGGTTGTTTTACCTGCACCTTGGAGACCGCACATCATGATGATGTTTAATTCGCGGTCGAAGGTTAGATCTTCCTGGACGGGGCCGAGTATCTCGATCAGTTCGTCGTTGACAACTTTGATCAACTGTTCTGACGGATCCAACGCCAGCAAGACTTTTTCGCCGAGGGCCTTTTCGGTGACGTTGGCCATGAAGCTGCGAATCACGTCAATGCTAACGTCCGCTTCGAGCAACGAGGTTTCGACCATTTTTAGGCCGTCTCGCATATTGCCTTCGGTCAGCTTTCCCTTACCACGGATTGTTTTAAAGGCGCCCTTGAGGCCATCTTGCAGTGAATCAAACATCGATATTTAGCTTGGATCTAAGTGAACGGGGTATTTGGCCATACGAACGTGATCGGGCCAAAGCTAAGTTTTATCCGGCGGAAAAGTATCTGATCTGAACCAGCCAGCGTCCTTCTGCGTCGCGTAGCTTAGCCGATTTTTGTCGATTCGTTAAGCAGCGTTATTTTGCCGGCAAACTTTTCCGCAGACAAAATAAAAGCCTCGGCGTTTACCCGCCGAGGCTCTTGGTTGATCCATGGAAAATCAGAGATTTTCTTACTGGCGAAATATCGTAAATGTACCGTTGTCAGCTACGTCAAACAGCGGACGATCGTAGTTTTGATAGTACTTGCGACCATTTGGTCGGATCGACAAACCAACGAAAGCGTTGAATGAGTCGTTCGGTTCGCCACCGAGAAATCCTTGGTTAGCCGGAACCGGTTCGTCGCTTAAATAGTAGGTAAAGCCAGATTGGAAGGCGATTCGATTGGTGAGCGGGAAGTCAAAATTCAATCCGACGATACCTTGGTCATTGTCCGTCCAGCCACCGAAAACCTCGCCGTAACCACCGCGAGCAGCTTCGTGACGTAAGAAGAAACGGTACCAGTCGTTGGAGGTAACGAGACTATTGGCAAAAAATTGATTATTAAATACGCCTTCGGTTACATCGTCTTCGGTGTTGGTAGCGAAACGGAAACCAAGCGACGTGCCGTTTTGCCATACGTATCCAATTTCACCACGAACCTGAACGAGGTCAACGTCCGAGAACCACTCTTCGCGAAGAATGTCAGCGACGACACCCAGCTGTAAGCCGTAGTCAACACGTCGGTAAATACCCGTCGTGATAAAAATTTGATTGCGATCGTCGTCAGTGAACGCAGCCCCGCCGAAGTTCGTGTTGACGGTGCGAACTCCAAATTGCCCCGAAAACAAACCGCAACTCAGACGGCATAAAGGAGCGCCTAGGTTAAAGCCTGCATAAAGACCGTGACTGCTGTCGTCGACCAAGTTGCCGGTACCGTCAGGGGCAGTGAACAAGTTGGTGCGGAACGCATTGAATCCACCGAAGTACTCGGCGTTGCGAAAGATCTTTCCGAAACCATTCAAGAAACAAGGGGTACCTGCTGGGCAACCGCCACGTCCACAGCAATCGTCCGCAAAATAACTTTCGCCGACATCACCGCAGGCACCACCACTACATCCCGAATCACAGCCACACCCGACTGAAGCGGAGTGGCCTTCGGTAACAACGCCTCCATAAGTGTCACCCACTATGACTTCGCTGCCAACGACCGATGAACCGATTGGAGCATCCACGACATGACTGCTAATTAGAGGTGACTGATTGATGATTTGTCCATCAATGATGCCTCCATGTACGATTGGCGATCCACCGTCAATGATGGTTTCGCCCACAACTGGCGAGCTTAGGTGCTGAGGCACGAAGCCCCCCGAGGGTGCGATTGAACGTGTGGCCGATCCCGCTTGAGGTACAAAGCCCCCCGAGGGTGCGAATGAACGCGTAGACGAACCCGCTTGAGCAACGCGAACTGGCTTGGAATTGTTTGCCGCCGAAGCGCGAGTGATCCGCGGTGCCGTTTGAGCGGCTTGTTGAGTTACCACGGTCGTGCTGGCGGTGCGCTGGCGCGCCTGCTGTAGAGCGGCCATTCGCCGATTGAACTCGGGGCTGTTGGATTGTGCTTGGGCGTTTGCCATGCCACTGCCAATCAGGCAAGCGGTGGCAACGCAGATTGTGATCGCGTTTTTAAGATGAAAAAACATTTTCGATCTTCCTGTCTAGTAATTTGAACGAGTGGGGGTTCTCGCGCTCTGTCGTGCGCATTTTTTTCGCTGTAGAAGTCTTCGTCATCCTGAAAGTCAACTCTTTCGTTAAACTTTAGATAATCGGAAAATTCGTGCTTTGTTGCCTAGGTTAACGCGTTGAGGTGGCAGCACTCCAGTGCTGGCAAAATATGCCAGCAGACGTGTCTGTCCGTCCCAGTCAGCGATGCCGACGCGCCACAAATCGCTCAATCAACCGGTAGAACACAAGTTGACATAGGTAGAACCAGCGAAGATAATCGATTTGTAGCATGTGCTACGGATTAAAAACCACCTTCTAACCCAAGTTATCAACGTGTTCTCACCCCTCGCGGCTCACTGGCCACATTCTTCCAAGCTTTCGCAGCGTTTTGTGTCAGCATTTTTGTCGCTCGCGCTGCTAACCTGCTTTGGACTAACTGATTTTGCTCAAGCTCAAGAAACCGGTTCCAAAAAAGTTCTTGTTTGCTCGACCACCCAGATCGCTGACTTCGCTCGACAAGTCGTCGGCGATCGCTGGGAAGTTAAATGTATTCTGTCCGCCGCCCAAGACCCGCACACACACGAAGTCACCAGCGACGACATTGCATTGATCAAACGAGCGGATTTGTGTTTTCAAAACGGATGGAACCTTGAAGGCCACGATTGGATGGGCGTTCAGGCTCGCAATCAAGGCAAACCGATCGTAACTTGCGTGACGGGTGTCAAGCCGTTGATGATTCAGGAAGAGGGTTCCGCAGAAGGTGGTAAGCCTGTCGAAGACCCACACGCTTGGTTCGATATTGAAAATGCGATGATCTATGTTACGAACATCCGCAACGCCGTCCGGGATCTCGACCCGGAACACGCGGAAGAATACAACGCACGTGCCAAGTTGTACCTGTACCAACTACGAGGACTCAAGCAATGGGTGGCCCAGGAAGTCAACCGCATTCCTAAGCAAAAACGGATCTTGATTACACACCATGATGCCTTTGGCTATTTTGCGCGAGCCAATGGCTTCCGCGCGGTTAGTCCGGTGGGTTGGACGACGGGTGAATTGGCTGGTGGTTCGATCGAACAGCGGCAACAAGTCGTCGACCAGATTCGTCAACTAGGAGTGAAAAGCATTTTCTTGGAAACGTCGACTAAAACCGAAACGCTCGAGGCGATTGCAAAAGAAACTGGCGTTAAGATCGGTGGTTCGTTGTATTCCGACGCCATGGGGGCGCCAGGGACTGCGGGTGAAACCTATATCGGCATGGTCCGCGAAAATGTGCTCACGATCGTCAACAGTCTCGAGTAAATACTCAGTCAATCTAATTTTACTGCGAAATTCGAAATACAGAGCGTTTTCAATACAAGCTCGACGCGCAAGCGAGTGCATCACTGGACTCGTAAAAATCCACTCGCTTGCGCGTCGAGCTTGGATTTGTACAACTGCAAAACTTAAGCGTCGGCTTACCACCAAGCCCTTAGTTCCTCATCAGCACCTAAACAGAGAAGTACAATGCGACCCTTTTGGACGTTG
>CAZKTR010000030.1:0-17331 GCA_964555525.1 uncultured Pirellulaceae bacterium | reverse complement strand
TGAAAACGGCAAACTGTACGCGACGACCTCCGAACCCGCACTCGTCTTATGCTCGGACGACGAAGGGAAGTCATGGGACGTGGTCGCGAAACCAAAAGCCTCGCGCACTGTCGCTATCAAGCAGCTCGATTCAGGAGAAATTTTGGTCGGCCTACGACGCAGCGAAAACGACAAAATTAGCATCGTACGCAGTAAAGATTATTTCAAAACGTTTGACACAATCGTCTTGGATGAAAAGTTGCCTCGTCAAAACACGACTTGTTTGATGGACTTGGGAAAAGGCGTGGTGCTTTGCGGAGTCGGCTATGAAGCCTCTGGTAAGGTCTTTCGTTCAACCGATGCGGGTTTGACCTGGACGCAAACCGCCGAATTCAAAGACGCTCGAGACGTGATGAATTTCTATGCCATCGGCGAAAAAGTATTCGTACTCTCTTCGGGCATCGCCACGATCTTTGCCAGCGACGATCGAGGTAAAACGTGGAACAAGCATGCTCAAATTTGGGAGAAAGGATTTCTCGGCCAGCACGCGACAATCAAACACAACGGCAAAACCTACCATCTACTGGCTGCCACCGATCAACGTAAAGATGCAAGGCGGCACACTGTCTTGATTTCCGACGATCAAGGTAAGTCTTGGGAAGAGTGGATTGAATTAGCGACCGACAAATCAGGCGGAGCAAGCAACTTGGCGGTGATCGACGACCATACAATCGTCGTTGGCACAGGCAATCACAGCGTACAAGGCAAGGCCTACACGCTTAAGGTTAAGTAAGTAGGTGGCGACAGTGCCTCCGGCCTGTCCGTGCGCGGTCGTGTCAACGCGTGGCGACTACTTTTGTGGCGGCGGGAACAATTTCAAAGCGAAGTCTGCGCGGTTGTCACTACCAACGCAGTCAAAGTTATCGTCGCCGGCAAGGCTCGGTTGATGACTGGCGATTACTGCCTGATTGCTAGCCGTAGGGAAAACCACCTCATAATCGAGTGGATCGCCCCCGTCTAGCTCGTACTTCAATTGCCCGAACCGGTCATTGTGATAATGATAATGTGCTTTCCAGTCGGCATTGGTAATCGTTCGAACGCCAACCCCTACCTCTAAAGAAAGTTGCCTTAGAAACTGCTCGTGTTTTGCCAACAGTTCCTCAATCTCCGCGCCGGGCAAACATTGGACATAGTAGCCGTGTTTAGGCGTCGACATTTTTTTGAAAAACGGGTTGGTTTTCATCGGGGCCGTAGACACAACCGTACCGTCATCAAGGTAGCTCAAGATTTCGCAATAGTACGTGTCAATTGTTCGTCCCGCTTCTGCAAACGCGATTCCATCGGGATGAAGGAACAGTCTCGCTTTGCTTTGGTAGGGCTTCTGTGGCTTTAGCCAGATGTCGTCCAAGTGCTGATAGCCCAACGCCAGCGGCGCCACCGAATGCGCTTCAAAATGCTCAGCCAGCTCAGGGTCGATATTTCCTTGGTGTAGTGGATCAAGACTCAGGCGTACTTGTTGGTTTTTTATACCAATCCAGTATTCGGCCTCTTCATCCCCCTCTTTCGAAACCGTCCACGTCGCTGTAATCATAAAAGGCAATAGGACGGGGCCGAAAATCACTCCAATAGCCAGAATCAAAATAAGAGCAAAACAACTTTGGGACCGGCTCATTTGCTCAACTAACGCCGGTTCATCACCACACTTGGCAATCAAGCCTAGCAAATTAAGCCCCGTCACGACAAATATGGCGATCACGCAATAACAAACAAAAATGGTCCAAAGCATCGGGGTTCTTTCGGCAATGTGAACGACGCGGAGTCCTGCGTCTCGTTAATTGAGGCTGACTCAAAAACTTAGGTTGCCAGGCTTCGCCGAATACTAAAAAACCTGAGTTGAATCTTGCCGCTTCGTGGACAATGTCGGTAAATTTCTGGGAACCGCTATAACCCGACAACAGAGGGGGTGGTTTTTGGGTCGTCTTGCTGGGGTAGAAATACAAGCTCGCTGCGCGAGCTTGAAGAGCTTTGTCTCGCGACTAAGTTTCCGGAAGAGTTTCAATTTTGAAGCGACGGCTTGATTGTCTCCACTGATTCACAAGGGGAAAGATCGGAAGCAGGATCAGAACCAGATAGGCAACGAACGAAACGATGGCTCCGTACTTGTAGACGACAATAGGTTCGCCAATCTCTGAAGGATCGACTTCCGGAATATCGCCATCGGCGCAAAGAAACAAATTTCGCAAGACTTGGGGATCAGCATTGAAGCCGATGATTTCGGTGGTGCCATCGAAAAACAAAACATGGGTCCCAGGGTAGGTTGTTGAAAACATGTTTTCAAAACAATGCACGGAGTTTCCAGGCGAACATTCGCTGAGGAGTTTCACGGCTTGGTCAATATTGAGATCTCCATCGGGGTCAGCAATCGACACAGGATTTGAGTGATCCTCAATCAACATAATCGTGTTGGATGTACCGTCGAGCACTTTTCCAAATTTCGCTGGCTCGTCATCGTCAAACACTGTCCCCAGTCCGGTTACCAGTTTGTACGGGGTTTTGGCACCATGGTCGAGCGAAGGGCAACTAAAACAATACACAGCGGATTCAGCCCATGTCATATTTTCTGGACTGTCCCAAGCTCGATTGGTGTCGTATAGCTTCCTCCAATTTACCTGTTCTATAAACGGCAGAATTTCGACCCGCCAACTGTATGGGAATTTCCTCCCAATTTTTGGTGTCGGAAACTCGCCATTGGCAGATTCGTAATTGAGCAGGGCCAATCCAATCTGTTTCATGTTATTGAGGCAAACGGTTCGTCTGGACGCTTCTCGAACTCGGGATACTGCCGGCAAAGAAACACCGACACAGCAGGTGCCCAGCAGTGTGAAAAACACAATCAATAACAAACTGGAACGAAATTTGGGGAAGCGAAGGGCAGTAAAACAACCCCACCAGATCAACAGAACAAAAATCGATAACGGTATCGTGAAGGGCGACAAAGCCAACCCCGCAGCTAACAGCGATGTCACGTAGAAGACCTGACGCAGGTCAAATCTAAATCTACTATGTTGGCCTGGTTTTGGATCATCCATTAGTTTTCTATCAGAGCGCGAAGATGGTGAGAGTTTTTGCGACAGTGTCTATTTTCAAGATTCTTCCGAGCTTTTGGTCGCTCTTGATACAGTCTACCAAACCAAACAATATTTTGCGGGGAAAGCCCAGAAGCCGGCGGCGGTAGACGCACCGCGGCGGCGAGTAGTTTGGCTCGCCCAAATATTTGAGTTACTAGTGAGTGCCATGCTTCACGGTTTTGACAGGGAAGAGTATCTCCTGAGTATTGGCATGCTTACGCGTCAGGTGTGGCTTTGGAAAATTCCCGTGAGCATGTTTTTTGAGGGGCATTCTGGAGCTAATCTATTTCTGATCGCGTAAACATGGCACCCCGCCCTAACAACGTAAACCCCGCTAGGGGAATGCAACCACATCATGGGACGAGTCTGTCGGTTCCTCGTGGGGTTATCGGGCCCCATCAAGCAACTCAAAACAAATCAGCGCCATCGAAGTCGAATACACTCGGCCGAGTTCGTGTGAGTCGACAAAGCAACCGTCGACCTCGGGTAGCCCCATGATCAACGCGTGTTGTTGATCAGCGAATTTGGCTCGCTGGGTCTCATCAGCTACATGCTTGATCGCTTCACAACGCGACCGCATGTCGTACCACAAAAAGAAACCGCCGTAACCAAACGTATCGGTGTGGTAGTCATATTTGTAGGACTTGGCCAACAGTTCATGATGTTTGAAAGAAGCCTCAATCGCCGCGGCCAATTTTTTATCGTTGGACTTGCCCGTTTTCAAAAGCGCCAACTCACACAGCGGCATTCGGCCAGCCGACCCGAGCAGTGTCGATCGATTGGCACGTTTCGCTTGGTTGTCGCCGCCGGTCTCATACGGAAACGCCCCGTTACGATACCGTTGGCTGGCTAGATTCGCAGATCCTTTTTCAATTCGATCGGCATCCACGGGGTACCCGGCTTGGGCCGCGTCTTGCAAGGCCAACAAAGCCGTGGCGGTAGTGAACGGATTTTCGTACTCGTGGTACCAACTACCGCGTTTGGTCTGAATCGTTTCCAGCGACTTGATCATTCGAGGGATCGTCCCTGGCCGCACAGCATTCTTGATTTGAGCGTCAGTGGAACGTTGACAAGCCACCAAAAAACGCAACCGAAACGCACAAGCCCAGAGAATTTCGTCACGGTCGCGCTTGTTTATGTTTCCTTCCCCTGACACAAACCTTGCCGCAGAAGAAACGGCAGTAAGCAATCGTTTTTTTTGCGCCGGAGAATCGCTCGCCACCTTTTCGTATTGGTTCAACAAGGCGATCCCTGCCAGTGATGTGATCGCGACATGCACATTCCCCAAGCTGTCGGTGCCGCCATAGTCATAATCGCTATCGCGAAAACTCCCATCGCGATTCTGCATGGCAAATAAAAATTGCACGCTGCGAGCCTCTAGCTGCGGCTGAGTGTAGACGTCCTTCGGGGCAGCGGATCCCCGGGAGTCGATGCCGGCGGCTAGTGCAGCGGCAGGCAATGAGCGATGCGTTTCAAAGCCACGAGAAAACGGGCCGATCAATTGTGCTTCGGCGGCGGCTTTCCAAGCCAACGGCTGGTCTGGGTAACGCCGGCCGGTCGATTTCCAGGCTTCGACCGCGTAGGTGTGTTGGCCGCTTCGGAAAAACGTCATGCCGACCAGAAATTCCAATTCAACTTTTTGAGCTTTGGTGAGATCAGGTTTGCCTAACTCTTGTCTAGCGAGGGCGAGCGCGTCGTCAAATTTTTGGTCGGCGACTAGCTTCCAAATCGGCAAAGCAACGTCCGAGTAAAGCTCGCTTGGTTCCGCTACGCCGATTGATTTTTGGATTAAGTGATTGAGCCAAACAGGATGTAAGGTCGTCAGCTTGTCGACTTGAGACGACTTTTTGCCTTCGGGGTTAAGAACGACAAAGCCAGGTTCAACGAACTTGTACCGTTGTAGCTCAAACTTTCGTTGCTGCTGTTTGGTCGGCGGTGTTTTTAGGCAGATCGCGTTTTCATTCAGTGCTTCAATGATCGCTGGCCACGAAAAAGGCCCCGCCAGCATGTACCGATCGATCTCGACCTGGCGATCCATAAAAGTGTCTGGCAGCGTGGGGACATACCAAAACAGCGGTTTACCGGTTTGCTCTGATTTAGCGACGGCCGTGTCAAAATCCGGTTGCCAGTCAACCGCCGACCCAATCTTTCGCGACGCGGAGTTTGGTTTGACGCGAATCGTTTTGGTGGAGTTGGCGACTTGCCCTTGGAGGGAACTAGTCAGAAAAACCAGTAGTATTCCAGCCAACAGAACGCGATGCATAAATCTGGTTCGATCATGGTTTGATTGGAATTGAGTATTCATAATTGAACCGAACCGTGATCGATGGAGGAATGGAATTGCCGTCGTAGCTGGACTCGCCAGAGGCTGTCAATTTTCAGCCGTTTTGGCGCTAGCCACGGTTTCATCGCCTGCATAAACCGTGGCTAGCGCCAAAACGGCTCACGTCATTATTTTTATTTTGAACAAAGCGACAAGCTCGCCAGAGTTCAGGAGGCACTGGCAATTCGCCCGAAGTCTGGCGACACCGGCTACATTAAAATCAACCCGTTTTATACTCGGCGTGGTGGTAGTACTTCGGTCGATCGTCCAACCTGACGTGCAGCCAAGCAACACCTCCACCTGCGGTGTTCAGCCAAACATCGCGCTCGTTAAGGCGAGCGTGCATGGCTTTACCAACCGCCAGCCAGAGTGCATTTCCATCGGCTTGGTCGGCAGTGCGTAAGTACGACGCCAAGTGGCAATGGTTCACGCCAGCGCTGTTGGTTGGCAGCGGTGCAACCATGACCGCGTTGCCACCGATGTTCGGAAAGGTTGCGTGAACTTGCGAAGGATCAGTTTTGATTTGTTTTTTGAATGGATCGGCGAAGGGCCGTGGGTTTTCTTTGCGTTGCAGCGACGGAGCGTCGATCAATACAAACTCGAACTCGCGGTCCGCGGTCGCTGCGTTGACGCTGGGTGTTTCCCAGCGGAGAGCCTGGTAAGTCGACGAAGCGATCGCCAACGAAGTAAACAGCCGAAACATTTCGCCTTGCTGCTCATCCGCCCATAGGTCGACCGCTTGCCGAAACGACAACGGCGTGCTGTCAGCATTTAAAAAGCGATATCGCTGTACGCCCGCCGAGATGTCCGTTCTGTCAATGTTCCACATGGCGTCAGCTTAACAAATCATCCGAGACGTTGAAACTACTTCGGCAATCGATGTCCCATTTTGTCTCGTTTGGTCGCCAAGTATTCCGCATTGTGCTCGTTGGGCTGAGGCACGATTGCGACTTGGTCGACGACTTTCAGATCAAAGCCGCGGAGATTGAACGCTTCGGTTTTCTTGGGGTTGTTGGTCAGTAAGCGAATTTGCTTCAGGCCTAGGTCCTTGAGAATCTGCAGACCCACCCCATAGTCACGCATGTCCGCTTTGTGCCCGAGCGCCGTGTTGGCTTCGACCGTGTCCATGCCTTTGTCTTGTAACGCGTAGGCTTTGATCTTTTCAGCCAGTCCGATCCCCCGCCCTTCTTGTGGCAGGTACACCAACACGCCGTGTCCTTCGGCAGCGATCATTTGCAACGCCATCTGAAGTTGGTCGCCGCAATCACAGCGGAGCGAGTTGATGATGTCGCCAGTAAAGCAACTGCTGTGCATTCGAACCAGCGGTGCCTTGTCTTGTAGGTGAGGCTCACCCATCACCAATGCGATAGGCTCTTGGGATTCATGTGCAACCCGATAAGCCATCAAGCTGAACTCGCCGTGCTTGGTTGGAAGCTTGGCCGTGGCTTCGACGCTAACCAACTTTTCGCTGACGCGCCGATAGGCAATCAGGTCCTCGATGGTAATAATGCACAGATTTTTTTCTTGGGCGATTTCCAGTAGTTCATCGCGAGTGGCTCGTTCGCCTTGGGCATCCAAAATTTCGCACAGCACACCGGCGGGAGTCAAACCCGCCATCCGAGCAAGATCAACAGCGGCTTCGGTATGACCGGCTCGGCGTAACACGCCACCGTTTTTGGCCATCAACATGTGAACGTGGCCCGGGCGTTGGAAGTCATCGGGCTTGGAATTCGGATCTGCGATCGCGCGAACGCAGGTTGCTCGTTCGTCGGCTGTGATGCCGGTTTTGGCTGAGATATGATCCAAGGGGGTGAGGAACGCGGTTTGGTTGGAAGAATTGTTTTGATCAACCAACGGCAGTAGCTTCAGACGGCTGGCCGCTTCGGGCAAAATCGGCATGCAGAAATCACCGCGACCGCTCATCACCAGATTAATTGTTTCGGCCGTCGCAAGCTCGGCTGCACAGATGTAGTCACCTTCGTTTTCACGACTTTCGTCGTCTAGGACGATCACAACTTCGCCACGGCCGAAGGCTTCTACTGCGTCAGGGATCGAGGAAAATTTTTGTGACATCGGTTCTTCTCACGTCGGAAAGGTAGTTCGCGCGATCATTCTACGCGGAGCAGGATTATCTAGTAGCCCTTAAGATAAATGAACCGCCAGAAACCTTCTTCAACAACGATCTTAGGTAGCGGTTCTGATGAAAGCCCTAGCATCCATATTTTCCTTAGATTTTTACAGGCGTAGCTGGGATCGCGAGAGTTCAGGGCCTTTAGTGTCCACATTCCGAAGTCTGCCGTCGTAGCTGGGCTCGCCAGAGTTCAGGAGGCCTAGGCAATTCGCCCGACGTCTGGCGACACCGGCTACCTGCTTTTCTAAGGATCTTTGCCAAAAACAGTTGACCAAGGGTGTATATTTAAAACAGGAGCCAAGTTTCCGCCTCTAGGCGTTACTACAAACTTTTTCAAACGGTGAAAATCATGGAACCGCTCGCCAGCGAAGAGTATATCGAACAAGCTTATTTGTTTCGCGGTTTAAATAATCGTCTGGACGAGTCCGACCCAGTTCAGGTCGTGATGAAGCACTTGCGAGACGAGATTTTGACAACGACCAAGTTGCCGATGGCGATCGATTTCATCTTATCCGAACTGGCTCATGTGGGTCTGATGTCGACCGCGATGCGGCAGCTGGCTCATTACTTTACCGGTTTTCAAACCTTTGTGATGGCTGCCGCGGAAGAGTCTACGGGCCGAATGGACATGCGAGTAGCCTTGTTGATCTTGGAGTTCGAGGCTCGATTCCGCGCTGAAAATGTTTCGCAAGTGGCATTGTTTCTGTTTCAGTTCGAAACGATTTGCGAGAACCATTTGGACTATGACGACGGCTTGGCGGCCATGGCCAAGGACCCGGTCTACGACGCGAAGTGGCGGGACTGGATCATATCGATTCGTCGAAAGATTGGAATGGTCGGCATCGCGGATTTGATTTACGTGCACAGCGAACACTATCAGGTCCAACAAGAACGAATTGAACGTTCGACAGGCGAAGAGAGCGAGCCAGTGGAAGTGCTGTTCGGCGACAAGGAAGGCCGAATCGCGTTGGCCAACCGAAACAAAGACCCGAAGTATTTGTTCGCTGCGTTACAACGTCAGATCGGTTACCCAGAAGTGCCCAAACCTAAGCCGGCAGATAAGAACAGCGAGTTGCTGCCGAAGCTACTGCGGCAGATGGAACGTATGGAAACTCGCATGAAAATGCTGGAAGACGAAAACCGTAGCGGTGGGATTGATTTAAAACAATTTTATCAGGGATAGTTGGTAGTGACTTCTGGTGATATGGCTTAGCTGGATTGATCAATGTTAAGTCAATGGTTTATATTTAGGGCCGGTCGTTTGTAGTATCCCTTTAGCTGGAATTCCGCCTCAAGGCGCGGGACGGCAGAGCCGCAAGTGCAGTGCGTGCCAAGGCAGGCCTTGGCACGAGCGTATTACGAACGATTCACTCCACGTTTAAAAAACCACTCATACTAGGTAGAGCGATATGTTGAAAGAAAAATTGCAAAAGACGATGGCAGCTTCTGCTGCGAAGTTGTCCGATGAAGCCAAGTCCGTGGTGATGGGCGCGACGCAAGCGGTTGCGGATTCGATTAGTGGTCGAAAGATTCCCACCGTCGGAGATGCGTTCCCTGAATTCTCGCTGGCCGACAGCACGGGAAAAACTCTTGACTCAAAGCAGTTGGTTGATTCAAAGCAACTGATCCTGACCTTCTTTCGTGGCAGTTGGTGACCCTACTGCGTCTTAGAGCTGTCAGCTCTTAACGAATACTTGGAAAAGTACGCTGCTGCTAACGCCTGCCTGTACGCGGTTTCTCCTCAGTTGCCCGAACACAGTCGAGCTACGATCGAGAAGCATGGCTTGAACTTTGAGATCTTGTACGACAAGGACAATGCTTATGCTCGGCAACTTGACTTGGTCCACGGATTTCCGCAAGAGTTGCAGGATATCTACCAAGGCACTTTCTCGATTGATGTGGGAGGCTCAAACGGTACGACGATTTGGGAATTGCCCATGCCATCGCGGTTTGTGATCAACTCCGACCACACAGTAAAGGCCCAAGAGGTCAACGCCAGCTACACCAATCGCCCGGAACCTGAGGCAACGTTGCAAATCGTCGCCAGTTGATTCGATTCACCGATGCCCTAACCCGTAGTAGCTGGACTCGCCAGAGGCTGTCGCTTTATTAGCCGTCCGCATCGGTATCACCAAACATTTCAGACAAAGCACCAGAAGCTTTCGCCTCTTCGATTATTTTTCGGAATGATTCGTAGGAGTCTGGGTCAAGATTTGGTGGTTCGCCCTTTTCGCGGATAGATGCGCCAATCTGCTTTAAGGTGTCTACATCAAGATAGTGGTCGCTCATTGCTAGTGAGATGATAAGTTCGTGATCGCTGGTAGGCCGACCGGCGCAGATGTGGCATGGCACAAACGAACCGAATTTCATTTCTCCGCAATGGATACAAACTGCTTTAGTCATACGTTCTTTCGGACTTGAATAAAACCTGCTTTCAATCGACAGTTATGGATTTGCCGACTTGCTGCGTAACACCAAAACATCTGGCTTGAGAACAGCTTTTTGGATTTCAGTGAGTTTCTCATTGCCTTTAAGAATTAGGACAAGCTTTCCTTTACCAATCGATTTTTTCAGTTCGGCACGGTCCACTTCTTCTCCACTAATTGTTTTGATTTTCGTTTTGACAGGCAGCTTCTTCTCTTGATCCTCCATTCTGGTTTTCGTTACCGGCACCGTCCGCTGACGAGTCTCAGTTCGCTCCCTATTTACGGGAACCATACGAATCCGCTCTTCCTTTCTTTTTCTGGTGACTGTCTTCGTCTTACCGTCCTCGGTCACAGTTTCTGTGTAAGGCACCTCAACGGTATACATTTGCTTGACCTTGCTCGTGTAAGGAACCTTAACCTGATAAGTTTCTTTTTTCGTTTCTGTATACTGAACCGCGACAGTCGATGTGACCATCAACTGACCAGAGTCATTGACTTTTAGTAAACCGAAGTTGCACAGAAGCTCTTGTCCAGAAAGGGCAACGGGAAACAAAAGCAGACAAGCACAAACCGCAAAGGCAGCAAACATTCTCTTCATCATTAGGCTCCGACATTTTTTAATTTAAAATTACCAAGCGACCGTCCGCTGAAAAATCAATCAAATTAGACACTATTGAAACGAGAGAATCTAATTAAATCCCGAACGTTTTTCGGTTTAACTCAAAATCAAAATTCTCTCACTGGGAGCTGAATTTTCGTTTCGGCTTCCCCGGGGGCGAAGTGCAGGTGTTCCTCCTGATGGAAGGTCTGAGGCGTGCCGGTCACGAGCCGACCTACCCGTCGTAAAAGACGTCTGTTCTTAAGACATATTTGCGACCCGAAATTAGCGCGGAACCTTCGTGCCACCGTTCGTGGCGAAATAATAACGCCATGCCAATAACCGGCGTGATCACATGTTCGATTTTTCGCCGCGATTCCCCCTTGCCATCGTAATCGCGAAACGTAGTTGAACCGCCTTCGAAGTCACCGTTGAGGTAGACCAGATAAGACAGTTTGCTGACGTGACCATCGTCGTTGGTTACTGAGCCGTCTTTGTGTCGTTTGAATTCCTGACCAGGTTCGTAACGGTAGAAGCGAAGATGGGAGTCAACGCCAACAGCGTGCTGATCGTCGATCGATGGCAATAGGTGTGAGACACGAGACCACATCAGGGCGGCAAGTTCAGGATCATCTAAGTTGACACGATCGTTGTTGCGAATCTTCGGTAGCATCTTTGCCCCGGAGTGCGTACGCACCGATGCGGCGTCAAAACCATTTGATTCGGCTCGGGCGATCAACGCAGTACACTCAGCCGTGCTGAAAACACCAGCCACAGTAAACACGTCAGGATCAATAAATTCGGGAGTCAATGTCATAAACCTAGGTCCATCAAGGAAAGTGTGTGCCAATCGAAAAGCATACCAGCCGCGAATTTTGCAGAAACCATGGCAGTCGACCGCTCTTAGTATCCATAAACGTCAAACCAATAAATATTGTAAACGATAGAAAAGTACAGCAATAGCGTCGCAACGGCCAAACCTGAAAGCCCCCTCAAATCGAAAAGCCATTTTTAGGTGACCCCCGAAATGCCGTACGCGAACAGCGAAAGAGCAATCACGTTACCCGTTTGAACCGTAATAGACTGAAAACGAAAACGCTCAACGAAATCATCTGGGAGCCCGAGCGTGCTCAATCGGCGCAGGATTATAATCTGCAGGATGACCGAAACCGCCAAAATAGCCGCGACCGCTATAGGGAACAACCAGCGGAAAGAGCCTGGGCTAGAACGCCCAAACAAAATCACGAGTCCCATGATGCCCAGCGGAATGTACGTCGCCAAGGAGCGATGTTTGGAAAACTGGTCAACGAGTTTGACTTTATCCTCTGGCGATAGCTGTTTGTAGTTGCGCTCACCCAGGAAGCGATTGGCAGCCAATGTACAAAAGAGGGCGCAAGCGCCAACCATTAACGCGGTTTGGGTGTCCATTGCTTGTGTTACCTAGCAGAAGAATTCTACAACACCGCCCTAAGCGGACGACGTCTGCATTGGCGACAATTGTACCAAGCCCAACCCGCGTTGACAAAGATCGAAGGTGTGCCGTTACTCTTGTTCCGCTGCCAAGTCATAAGCGATCAGTTCATGCTTGCCTCTTAGATACATGATTCGCTTCGCAACCACCGGCGCACTCCAAGCGGGATAGGAGGGAACAACCTTACTGTTCGTTTGGTCGATCCGACCAGCTTCAACATACCCAGAAGCGGTCGCCTTAAACAAAGTCAGCAACCCCGATTCAGATAGATTCAAAAAATGTTGGTCGATGTAGGTCATCGACGACCGGCCATCGAGCTGATTTTCCCAACGAGTTTGGCCTGTTACCCAATCGACACATTTCAACTTTCCAGCGTTGCGATGTCGCCCACTACAGCCAAACAGCAATCCGTTTTCTAGAATTGGCGTATTCCAATGGCAAGCCATGATTTTTTTCCTAACTCGTTTTGAGTCCTGCCAAATCGGCGTCGCATCCTTCTGGCCAAATCGAAGCATTGCGCCGCCGAGCCGATACGATTCGGAAATGAATACTTGATCTTTGTCGACGACGGGACCAGCAGCGTTAACACCCCCAGCGATATTAGCTCGCCACGGAAATTCAAAATCAACTTCGGGGTCGTCTGGATTGAAGCTAAACAATCCGTCTTGGCTAAACACAAAACACCACGATCGATCAAATTGATTCACGACAACAGGAGTCGCGTAGCTGGCCGGATGATCGCCAACGCCAAATTGAAATACTCCGTTTGTTTTATCCAGAGCAACGATGGTGCTGGACTGTTTATTCCCTTTACTAGCCCCGACAGTCACCAGAATCAGATTGCGAAACAAAACAGGCGAAGCTCCCATCCCATAAACAGGCAAATCGCAATCGAAACTTTCAACCAAATCAAGTTCCCAAATAGTGCTTCCGTCAACAAGCTGCAAGCACCGAATCACGCCAGCAGGGCTAACCAAAAACACACGATCCTCTTCAACCACGGGTGTGCAGCGAGGCCCATCGCCGTACCCATTGAGATCTTTGTAGTCTGTCGGAAAATCAACGGCCCAGATTGATTCACCGGTTTCACTGTTTAGACAGCTCAATCGCTCTACGAATTGAGCCGCGTTTTCTGGTTTGGGAATGCGGTGGTACAGCAACAGTCGCCCCTTGACGACGGTTGGCGCTGCGTAGCCCGTTCCAAGCTTGTGGTGCCATAACATCTTGGGGGGGTGATTATTCCAATCAACGTTAATACCTGTTTCCAGGCTTTTCCCATTTCGATCCGGGCCTAGAAAACACGGCCAGTCCAAGCCTTCGCGCTTGGAGAGATTCGGCGCACTGGCAACTTTGATATTCTTTATCGCTGCTTTCTTAAACTCCTTTTTCGCCGGTCGATTGATCATTTCTACGATGTCGAGTCGATCAGGTCCTCCCCAATAACTGATTTCCGTTTTAGCCAGATCCTTTCGCAAACGCTCAATTCCAGCGGCAGAAAAAGACGATTCAGGGTAGTCGCCAGCTTTAGAATTCCCAATACTCAAATGTTCTAGTTGCTTACAAGTCCCCAATCCCTTTAAACCTTCGTCGGTCAAGAGCGTGTCAAACATATTGAGCCGACGAAGAGACTTCAGTTTGGCAATCGATTTGATGCCTTCGTCATCAATAAAAGTTCGGTACAAGTAGAGTGTTTCCAGTTTCTTCAAGCGCTCGATCTGTACCAGTGCATCTTTTTCGAATGGATTGCCAAATAAATTCAGACTGCGAAGCTCCGTAAGTTTGCCGACGTGCTTAAGAATATCGTTGCCAACATACAGCGCCCCCAAATCAAGATCACGAAGATCCGAAAGCTGGTCCAGATGGTGCCAAAAGGATTCGTGGAATCCGATCCCCTCGGGAAACTGAAGTGCAATCACCCGACCCTGATCGTCGGTCGACAGTACGGCACCAATTAATTTTAGCTGTTCAATTGATTCTTTCTTCGCGTCTTGCTGGGCAGGTTTTGCGAAACCGCAAAGCAGAACGGCGAATATAGCCAGCGAAGACATGGCAATCGAAGTAAAGCGAAACATGGTTTTGGTTCCCAAGTAGTAATTTACAGAGTAAAGGGTGACTCAATTGCGGTCGCTTTGGCAGAGATAATGATACACTATTACTACATAGTACCGTGGTTAATGTCCAGTAAAAAGTAACTCACTGGATAGAATCAAGCGGCTCACCAAAAACTGGATCGGAAATGAATACGACGTCGGAAAGCCTCCTGCTTAGATTGAAAACAGCAAACGACCATCAAGCTTGGTCTCGTTTCGTCAATCTGTACACTCCGCTGATATTCTTCTGGGCGCGGAAAACGGGACTGCAGGCACAGGACTCGGCTGATCTGGTGCAGGAAGTTCTCACGATCGTTTTTCAAAAATTGCCAGACTTCAAATACGATCGAGAGCGTAGTTTTCGGGGCTGGTTGCGAATGGTGACATTAAATAAGTATCGCGAATGGTGCCGCAAAAAATCGCTGGGTATCGTCGACGCTTCTCAATCCTCGTTGGTAAATGTTCAAGGAGTAAAAGGGATCGCCGAATCAACTTGGGATCTGAATTATCAACAGGCGTTGGTTGCTCGCGCCATGGATTTGTTGGAGCCGGAGTTTCAACCTAAAACTTGGCACGCGCTTCAGCAATATGTGGTCTCAGGATGTAATGCCAACGCCGCCGCCGATTCGGCAGGCGTCAGTGTTTGGACCGTCTACGCAGCTAAATCCCGGTTGATGGTTCGCTTGCGCGAGGAGTTGGAAGGGTTGTTGGAATAATCTTGATTTTTTTTCTCAGCAGCATACAAATCCAACGCTCGATGCGCATAGCCTTAGATAGACGATAAATATTGAGCCCTAATTGGCGAGTGAACCATGTTGCAGCAACTAGACGATTGTCCCAAACCCGAAACATTGGCTGATTTTCTTTTGGGGAATCTCACGCCCACTGAACTTGAAACATGCGAACAGCATTTGGCTTCGTGTGATCCCTGCGTGGACACGATTCGTGATTTAAAAGCAGACGATACGCTCAGCGGATTGGCTCGTAACGCGATGTTGGCGAAGAAGAGCGTAGCTCCAGAGTCAACGGATTCGGAAATGGAACTCGTGGAGCAGTTGATTGTCAAAATGGAGACGATGCCTCATTCAAGTCACTCGCTCTCTTCGAACGATCAGCAACGATCCATTGCCGGCCGGAGCGCTGAAGTTCAGCGTTTGTTATCCGCTCCACTCGAGGCTGACGACATCGGGGCTCTAGGCGAGTACCGCTTGCTTCGTTTACTGGGAGCCGGTAGCACAGGCGTGGTTTATCAAGCGGTTGATCAACGCTTGCAACGAATGGTGGCCCTTAAGATTCTCCGCCCCTCACTGGGCGAAGCTGCGCGAGAGCGATTCGTTGCTGAAGCTCGCGCGACCGCGGCAATCGAACATCCCAACGTAGTGACGATTTACGAGGTCGGTCCCGAAGGCCCGCTTTCCTACATCGCCATGCAATGGTTGCCTGGCCAAACGCTCGAAGAAAAATTGTGCGAAAGCGAAGTCTTGCCGCTTGATGAGGTTCGCCAATTGGCAATCCAAATTGCAAAAGGTTTGGCCGCCGCACACGAGCAAGGACTCATTCATCGCGATATCAAGCCAGCCAATATCTGGATTCCAGCGGACGGTTCCGGCGCAAAGATCTTGGATTTTGGATTGGTTCGAATCGCTGATGAAGATCCTCAACTGACGTGCACCGGAATGATCGCTGGTACGCCTTGTTACATGTCACCTGAACAAAGTCGAGGCCAAACGCTGGACCAGCGGAGCGATTTGTTTAGTCTTGGTTGTTTGGTTTACCAGTCTTTGCTCGGGCGGTTGCCGTTTCGTAGTGATAATGCGCTGGCGACTTTGCAATCCATTCAACGTGACCAACCGACGCCGCCTGTTGAATTGGATCCCGCCATCCCAGCCGATATTTCTGATTTGGTGATGTGCCTGCTGGCCAAAACGCCCAATCGCCGACCGCCCAGTGCGTCAGCGGTCGTTCAAGCTTTGAATAGCTCGCGAACGAATTGGACTTTTGATTCTTCCTCAGCCGACCAAGCTGCCAAGATTGGAATCAGTCCATCGTCCGGGAGAGATGATCGCTCGGTGCGATGGTGGAAAACGTTAACCGCAACGATGGCTTTGCTGACGCTCGGTACGATCGGATTCGCAGGCGCGATGTGGGGTGATCAAATTACTCGGATCGTTACGAATCAGGGCGTGATCGAGATCGTAACGACCGTTGATGATATAGAAATTGACGTCGTTGAAACCCAATCAGGCAAAGTCGTCACGATCGATTCGGGCGCTGGAAGAATCGATGTCAAAGCCGGACAATACACGATTCGCCCGTCAGCTGACACCGATCAAGACAGCGTTTTGATTCAGAACAATCAACTGACTTTGAGCCGTGGCGGTAAAGCGATCGTTGTCGTTACTCGCCAAGACAGTTCTTCGGAGACGCCGACCAGCAGTGACGAAACGCCTTATTTGTTGGACTCTGGTGATACGCTGGGCATCTATATCGAAGGTGTCATTGGCAAGGTCAATAGTGACCCTCCTATTAATACTCCGCCCACCGGGAGTTTGTTGCCACCGGCAATCGGGTTTCCCTTTCAGGTTGAATCCAGCGGAACGATCTCGTTACCCAGTATCGAACCCGTACAGGCTCGAGGAAAAACGCTGGAACAATTCAAACAAGCGATTGTCGACGCCTACACCGAAGGTGACGATCCAATCCTAAAATCCGACCAACTACGAATATACGTCAGTATGATTCAGCAGCGTGACTATGAACGCAGGGAAATGTTGCGTCAGTCAAAAAACATTCCTGCGAAAGTGCCAACCAGCGGTAACGAAACGACTTATTTACTGGACGCTGGCGACATTCTGCGCATCGCTTTCAACGGTAGATTTAACTCTTCTTATGACGTTGGATCCGACGAAACGTATGAGGTTGAAGCCAACGGAACGATCTCGTTACCGCTTATCGAACCGGTGCAGGTTAGAGGGAAAACGTTAGGACAAGTCAGGCAAGCGATTTTCGACGCCTACACCACAGGTGACACTCCGATCCTAGAAGGAGTAGGAATCAAAGTCAGTATGATTCAGCGGCGTGACTATGAACCTAGAGAAATGTTGCGTCGGTCAAAAAGCAGCCCTGCGGAGAAACCGGACAGTAGTAACGAAACGACTTATTTACTGGACGCTGGTGATACGCTA
>CAZKTR010000029.1:0-17717 GCA_964555525.1 uncultured Pirellulaceae bacterium | reverse complement strand
TGGCCGAGTTCTGACCGCTGACTTTGACTTCTTCGCGGATGTATTCGACAAAATTCCCGGGCCGCAGTTCTTTCAAAACGTCTACGGGTCGATCGTAGGCAGCGCGGATCAATTGCTGCAAGCGTTCGGTTTCGCGCTTGGTGGAATGGTCGACCAATTTACGAGCCAGCGATTCAACCGCGGGGCCGTACCCATCGTCAATCAACTGCTTGCGAAGTTTCGCGGCTCCGATTCGAGCCGCGGCAGCGTTTTCACTTGCGTTGGCGTCCGATTCTGGTTCCAGCCCGAAGCTTTCAGCCAGCGGTGAGTGTGACAAGTGAAATCTTGCGAGGCTATCACCGGGGTGATCCGCCATTCGTATCGCCGACAGCACCAGTTCAACGGCTGCGGAGTCGGTCAGCAAACTACCGCCTTCTTCACTGGCAGGAACTCCGACTTCTCGTAACTGCGAGATCAATTCGGTGACTTCTTTGTTGCGCCGGACCAGCACACCAATAGTTTTGTCCGCCGGTAGGTCGCGAACCAATTGTCGAATGCGTTTGACGGTCGCCTTATTTAAGTTCCGGTTTCGTAAGGCGTCTTTGCGGGGTTCAAAGCTCTTGGATTTTTGGTCGCATTCAGGCGCCATCTCCAGCGTGACGTAACCCTTCAGGTCATCTCGGGCGGTTGTATGTTTTGAAAACCACTTCGGCCACTCGTGTACTGCTTGATCGATCAGTGGATCAGCGCAACTATATTTGTCGATGTTTTCAAAAACGTCGTTGACCAAGTCGATCACGACTTGCGAGCTACGATAGCTTTTGGCCAAAGCGGGCGACACGGTCAGATTATCTAACGTATCGTCAACCACATCAAAAATCTCAGCCACGCCACCGCGCCAACCAAAGATCGCCTGCTTCATGTCGCCCACGCAAAAGAACGACCGACTACCATCTGTCTGTTCGACAACTTTTTTTGCAAACGGCTCCAGCACGTTCCATTGGCTGGGCGAGGTATCTTGGAATTCGTCTAGCAGTAAGTGCCGAATCTGATTGTCCAGGCGGAACGAGAAATGGTCGGTGTCCCAGTTTTTGACAAATGCTTGCAAACGTTCGGTGACGTCTTCAAAACGCAGGCTACCGGTGATGTCTTTGGAACGCTCGAGCATTTCACCAAACGGTTGCAGCAGGTTGCTGGTCGAACGATTGCTATGAATGATCTGCTTGCTGATAAAGTCTTGGCAATGCGGTAGCAACCGATTAAAAATGCTCAGCATGTCCGGCGTCAGCTTGGTCTGCCCAAAACGCGGGTTGCCTTTAACAAAATTCTTGAACGCGGTCACTCCCAGCAAACCGCCCCAGTCGGATGCTTCCATGGCCTCTACAAAGCTCCCCCAAGCTTTGATCAGGCTTTTCTTCTCGGGGACAACCGCATGAGTTTCATTGAGTAGATCATTCAATTGAGCGTCACTCAGCTGAAACCCTTGCGGCTCCAAACGATCCCAGGCCTCCGGCCCTGACTCACGGAAGATCAAATACGCGTTTCGAACGGTGTCGCGAATCATCGATGCGACACGGCGAGAAGCTTCGCCCTTGGACAACATGTGCAGCAAGTCCAACACGGATTCATCCTGCAGCACCTGTTGAATGGAATCGTCCTCCAGCGTCGCAATCTTTTGTTCGTCGACAATGTCCCAAGTCGGCGGCAAACCAATTTCCAAGCTAAACGCCTTGGCGACTCGATTGAAAAAACTATCCAGCGTGCTGACTTCCAGTCGATGCAAGTTGCCCAGCAGTTGGTGCAATGTCGTGGCAGCCAAGGGTCGGTCGATCGTCATCCCGATTTCACTTGCCAGATTTGCCGCGGCGTCATCGGACAAAGCAGCATCGGACAAGCGTCGAATGATCCGATCCAAAATCTCGCCAGCACCTTTTCGCGAGAACGTCGTCGCCAAAATCGAATGGCATTGAACGCCTGAAAACAGCAACTGGAGATAACGGTTTGACAGCGCAAAGGTTTTTCCGGTGCCGGCGGACGCGCGGATAATTTGATGTGGCAGGTTGACTTGTTTTGTGTCGTTGTCAGTCGTTTTGTCGGCAGAGGTTACCATGGCGCCACCTCTTCCATCGTCGCGACATTGAATTGCTCAAACGCATTGTCTTGGCAAATCGCCGCGTAAGCATCCGAGAACTTTGGCGGCTTTTCAACCGGCGGCCAAAACGCGCTGGCTCGGATTTTCCGAATGATCTCACGAGCCTTTTCGTCGGCGGCGTGGAGTTCTTCGGGGCGCCAGTTGGTTTGGTCAAAGCCCACGTCTTCCAGCTTTTTGGGCATCAACACATAGCCCGTGGTGACTCGGTTAAAGTCCGCATCGGCAACGACTTCCACTTCTTTGACAAGGTGCCGGTAGAGTGGCAACTGCAGGTCCACCCACTCTTGTTTCCTCGGACGGTAATGGGCTTTTTCAGCCGGCATGCCTTTGTCGGACGATTTGTAGTCCCAAACCGCGATCAATCCGGTTTGTTCGTGACGATCGACTCGGTCAATCTTTCCGCGAATGATAAACGGCTGGCCATCGACCATGAACTCGTGTTCGAGCATTTCTTCGGCGCTGACGATTTGCCAGCCATTACGACGGCGCTCGGCTTGCAGGGGAGCCAACTTTTCAAAGCGGAAACGCAACTGTTCGACTTGGATTCGCAGCGCCGGCAAACGCGAACCGACATACTTCCTCGCAACCATCGTATCCAGTTGGTCGTTCCAGAACTCTAGAATTTTGTCCGGATCATCAAGCTCTTTTGCATCGTTCAGAGCAAAGGCTTCCAGCACATTGTGGCACAAATCGCCAAACGTACCGCCGCTCAACTCTCGCCAATTGTCGGTGATGGAATCGAGTTTCAAAACGTGTTTGAGATAAAACCGATAAGGGCATTCAAGGAACGATTTGAACTTGGTGACCGAGAGCTTTGTTAGCGGCTGGGTGCAAATCGGTTCCGGAATGACTAGCTCTTGCGAGCTAGGAAAGTCGGTGCGGTTGGTAATCCACATTTCCGATGTTTGTTGGTTTTCATATTCAAAAAACGCTTTTGCTCGCCGAGCCGCTGTGGCAGCATCACAGGCGAACAGTAACCGGCTGGGTTTCTTGGGGTCGCCTTTTTCGTTGCGACGGCCGACGATCAACTGCAGATTCTCGCGCACCGAAGCGATCACCGTCAACGCGTACATGTCACGAGCATAACGCCGGTCATTGTTTAAAATTCCCAACTGTCGGCAAAGTTCATCTGGCAAAAACTGGTGACCGACTTCCGAAGCCGGTACGTGTTCGTCGTTCATGCTGGTAACGATCATTACCGGCGCATCGTCCAAAGCCAGATCCAACCAACCGGCTAGTTCGATCGCGTTGGGGATTGGTGGCGAAACAACTCGCGTTTCGGTGGCCGCTTGAATCGCCCACTCAAGTGCTTGGCTTGCGCTGGTGGAAGTTTTGAATTCCGGCGGCACCTGCCGTTGATTACCAAGGGCCTGATAGATGGTTTCACATGCTTTGATGATTTGCCGGTCGGCGTAGACTTTCGAATTCATCGTGCGACTACCGTAGACCGCGATCAGGATTTCACTCCATGGCTGCGTCCACTGAGCAATCGGCTGCGGCGGGCCAACGAGGGGTTTGAGCAAATCGGCGATCAGCTGGTGGATGCGGTTCAGTTTGACAGCGACTTTGCTGCGGCCTTGGGCGCGTTTACGATCGGCTTCGTCATCGGCATGAAAGTCATTTGCCAGTTCCTGCGGGTTGCCGAAAGCCTGTTTGTTGGCCAAAGCAACGGTGTAAGGCAGGTACTCGTTTTGATGCTGATCCAAATCATGCAACCAGCGGTCGTTGCCAATTTCCTTGGTCAGCCAAGCAAACACGTCGGGATGCCGAACCAACGTGGCGAACGTATCGTAAGTTTGCGATTCCAAATACTCTTTCGCAGCCAACATCAAACGCACCGGCAGCGTTTCATTTAAACCGCGACCGATCAAGCTGCGATGCGGCACTCCGATGGCACTCAAGCTACGGCACAGTTGCGGTACGATGTTTGGGTCTGGCACGCCGATCGTAATTTCGTCCGTCGCAATGTCAGCCGAAGCCTGGCTAATATAAAAGGCCGTTGCGTCCGCTTGATCGGCTGGTTGGTCGACAACAAGGATTTGTTTGTCGTCCAAGTTCGGCGACGCGGCTAACCATTTTTCGGTGATCAAGCAGCCGAAGTCGTTAAAGCGATCGGCCATACTGGCATCTGCGGCAACCAAAATGTTTACTTGCTGTGGATTGGTGGTTGCCACTTGGCGAAGCATTTCGGTGACTGAGCGATTCAAATCCGCGGCACCGATGACAACGACATCGCGTTTGGTTGCGCAACGAATCTCGTCATTTTTCAGCAAGCCACTGGCCGCAAAGTTCCGTGCGGCCTGCCGGTCCCAAAGGTTAACGCTGGTCAAAATCTCGTAGTACCGGCGCTGCATCGCGTTCAACGCATCCCAGCGATCCGCTTCAGGATCCAAGAAACTGACTTGTTTCTTTACTTCTCGAGCAACACTTCGGAAGCTCCAGATATCGTTTGCCAGTCGCGTATGCAATTGGGAAATCAGCGTCGCCAACGGTTGCCAGTCTTGCAAATCCTCCACGTCCGAGCGGCCGGTGATCAGCTTGAGTTCGGCGGCAGGCGTTTGCTGAAGGGCTTGCGACCAAGCGAGCTGTTGAGCTAGGTCTGAGGCGAGTTGTTTTTCGGCGTCGTAGAAAAATTCGGGCAGCTGTCCAACGGTGGTAATGATCGGCGGGATAAATTCAAGATCTCGTCGATCCGTTTCGGCAACCAGCAATTGCAGAATTCGCTCGGTGGATCGTGTGGTTGGCAGGACCAACAAAACGTTGTCCATGTCGATTTTGGTGACCGGTGCGGAAGGACCATCGGCTGCTGGCGTAGCTTGGGCCAACTGGTGCTCCACCAGCCAGTTGACTGCCGAAATAAGCGGCGGCTGGTCGAGCCCAAGAAAGACTCGCCGGTCATGATTTGAATCAGTCATCTATCGCTTCCTCATCCCTAAGGCAAACATTGAAGGCAACACTAAGATTGAATTGAATGATTATAGTGTCTTACGTTCGATTGACACGTTAGGTCACTCGGTTGGGTTTTTGAGTTGGAAAAACCCAACAAAACGGGCGTCGGCTTTGATTGATTAAGTGCGTAGTAGACCATCCCCCGCCGGCAAAGTCAGTTCAGCCCATCTTCATACTTCCGCAGGTTTAAACAGTGTTTGCTAGCTCGCAACAAAGGGAGTTGGCACCTTTCTTTTCAAATTTTATCACCTAAAAATCTGAATTTTTACCTCAGAAAATTGCTCAGCGGGCGCTTAGTAGATAAAGTTAGAAGTCTTGCCTCGTGTTGCCTACCTCATTTCCACACCGCGCGAAAATCAAAGAAGGAGAATTTCGATGAAGCAAGCTTTCCGGACCACAGCGACATGGTTTCATTCTCTTCCCAATTCAATCAAGTTATTGTTTGGTTTTTTGTTAGTTGCTGTACTAGGTATCTGTCAGTCAAAATCAGCTGATGCACAGAGCGGGTGTCCTTGCGGCTGTGGTGGTTCGGGACAATGTTTGCTGAGCGGCACCAGTTCAGTTCAAGCCCCGTCACAAGTCAATTCACGTGTTACAGATCGATGGACTGCTACGGCGACCGATGGTTCTCTTGGGAGTATTGCGGCATCACAGGGAAACGCAGCAACATTGACTTGGGGAGTTGCCGATGACGGCTCCAGCATTTTTAGTAGTAGTAATGGCAACTTTGAGAACTCGTCGTTGGTTAGTTTTTTAGACGGCATTCGTGATCCTGGATCTACCGGCGGCAATGACCTGACACAGCGTAATTGGTTTAGTCTGCTTGAACAGTCAGCCAATCGAATTTCAGAACTGTCGGGTGTCACGTTTAATTTTGAGTCGAACGACGATGGCGCTAGTTTTAGTGGGCTTAATCCGGGAGCTCTTGGAACTCGGGCCGACATTCGAATCGGCGGTCGATCACTCGATGGACAAACTGGTCCCAACGTCTTGGCGTTCGCGTCTTTTCCTAATATTGGCGAGACGGTTATCGACACCGACAACGCCGGTTTCTTTTCTTCAACAGCCAATAACTCAGTCGCATTTCGAAATATTTTGACACACGAGTTATTCCACGCCCTAGGAATCGCTCATGTCGAATCCAACGATGCTAATTTTTTACTTGCACCTAGTCTTAACACATCGTTTGATGGGCCTCAGTTAGATGATATCTTAACGCTACAACGCAATTATGGTGATGCATTAGAAGCGACCAACAACCAAGATGGTAATGACATTCTTATCAATGCTACGATATTAGGCCAATTGTTGCCCGGTGGTTCGCTCTCGGTCGGTCAAGAGGTTGACAACACGGCTATCTCAATCGATGAAGTTGGCTTTCTTAGTATCGACGACGAAGCGGATGTTGACTTCTTTGAGTTTAATCTCTCAAGTCTGGCAGATGTCACTTTGGATCTCACACCAGAAGGCGCAACCTACAACCAGTCAGTGGAGGGGGCAGCGACACAGTCTGCATTAGATAGTAGAGCGTTAAATGATCTTGGGCTGCGGATCTTTGACCAAAATGGGAACCAAGTCGCTACTTCAAATCAATTTGGAGCCGGCAACAGTGAGATCCTCAATCAAACGCTTAATGCGGGAACTTATTTCGTCGAGGTTTCCGGCTCAAACGATGACATCCAACTCTACACCTTGGGCATCTCGGCTAGCGTCGTACAGGATCCTAACGCCGTGCCGGAGCCAAATTCGACCGCGCTAATGTTGGGATTGTTTTCTCTCTACCAACTTCGTCGCCGGCGCCGGTAGTCTGAATTTCCGTAGGCGGTCCATTAGTTTCCCCTTTGTTTCGGGGAAACTGTAGTGGAGCTCGGCACCTCCGTAAGGATTCGTAGCCTCATCCACTACCAAAGGCTTCGGTGAGCCGAACGCGCTAGCGTCGGGCCTTGCTAGGTTAAGCGACATTCTGTTGAGGCCCGACGCTAGCGCGAACGGCTCACAGGTAGCTCTGCAGCTTTACCCTAGCTGGCGACTGCTTTGCCGGTTTTGGTTGCCGTGGCAGCCAACAGAGCCAAACCGTAAACCGCAACGGTCGCTTGGCTGAAGACGAAATCGCTGACCAAAGTCCAGCGATAGAATGGAATCGCAGCGGCGTAGCATTCGCCTAAACCAGCAAGTGAAGTCGGATACCAACTGCTGGCCATCCATACCGCAAGATTGGTCAACAGAAAGAACGCCGTTGACATGACTAGCGAAGCGACTGCAAACTTGCCAAACAGTGTTCGCACGCCAGACTGATTGTTGTGCCAACGACTCACCAATACACCTAAACATCCAGCCAACGCAGTGCTGGCGTAGACAGCAATCATCAACGAAATTCCGTATCCGCCAATGTACGCATCGCTGATCAACAAGGTCGCAAATACAACTCCGGCCGCGGCCCACAAATTACGAAAGTAAAAACCAGCAAACAACGCCAGCGCACAAACGGGTTTGAAGTTTGGGGAATCTGCCAAACCAATCCGACTGGCCACTCCGACGCAGATCAACAGCAGCGCTAGCATGATGAGCTTTGAGTAACGAGATCCTGGCACTGAGTTTGGCTGTTGGGAATTCATGTTTTAATTCTGAAGTTTCGTCTGGACGTTAGGGAAATCGATTTTTGGAAGGCAGTATTATTGCAAAAATCTGCCAAGATAGCAGGCCCGAAATTGAATTCCTCCCCAATGATTTAAGCTATTTAAATTTGCGGTGGCAGCCAATTTGCCGAATACTTGGCTTATAAAACGGGGGCTTGCATATCTGGACACAACAAAGTTAAATTCGACCAAACGTCGTATTCTTCGGACGGTCGCTTGAAGAAGCCAACATGATTCTGTCGCACAGCCAAAAATTTATCTTCGTTCATCTGTACAAAACCGGAGGAACGAGCATTCGGCGGTGCCTCGAAAAGTACGATGCAGCCTACAAAATCCGCCATTGGGCCAAGTCGAAACTGACCTCTAAGCCGGTCTTCAACTCTCCCGTGGCTGATAAACATGCCACCGCCAGAACAATTCGAGAAACCATCGGAGCGGACTTGTACGATCGGTACTTTTCGTTTTGCTTTGTTCGCAACCCTTGGGCTTGGCAGGTTTCGCTGTACCACTACATCCTCAAAAACCCTAGTCATGCTCAGCACCAGCAGTTCAAGGATTTTCAAAGTTTTGACAACTATATCGTTTGGCGTTGTAACGGAAACGTGCAGTTGCAAAAAGATTATCTCGTCGACAAGCAAGGCCAGCAGATCGTCAAGTTCATTGGCCGAATGGAGAACATTCAGCAAGACTTCAAAGCCATTTGCGAAAAAGTGGGGCTCGATTCACTGTGCCTTCCGCATTTGAATCAAAGTGTCGCCCAGAACAAACCCAATAGCTATCGGGCGTTCTACAATCCGAAAACCCAAACGATGTTGGCCGAGGCTTTCAAAGCAGATATTGAGTTTCTGCAATACGATTTTTGATCGGTGTAGCTACCTTCGCCAGAAGGTGGGAAACCAGGTCGCGCACGTGCTTAACTTGGTAGATAGGCTCCATGCTCTGGCGTGCTTGTGAGCCGCTTTGGCGCCAGCCACGGTTTACAGGCCATGGATGGAACCGTGGCTAGCGCCAAAAACGGCTAATAAAGCGACAGCTTCTGACGAGCGTAGCTAACAAGGCACCTGAATTAACTTCTGATCGACCAAGCGAAAGCGGAACAAAGCAAAGCGAGAATCAATGCTACTAGGCCGTATAACCCAGGCACGTTTCCTAACGCGGATTTAGCCCTGTTTGTATCAACCGACTCGGTCGCTGCATTGGAATCGGCTGTTAGCCCTGTAACTTCGTTGGCGCTGGTTGTGTTGCTGGCCGCAAACCCCATCGAACTACCTGCACTTTCCGGCTCGGTTGCAGTCCCGCCCACTCGCCCAGCAACTCCAGAAGAGTCAACGACATCTGCATCGATTTTTAATGAATGGTTGCTCGAAGAGTCGTTAGTTTTGCGTTCTTGCAGCTCTCTCTCGCGCAACTCATTTTGCATTCGCATTTCTATTGTATCAGCGTAACGCTTTTTTAGATCGGCGATGCTAGTTTCGAAAGTCGCGTTGGCTTGTTTTAGCCCATTGATTTCTTCATCCTTTTCCGCATTGCGAGCGGTTAATTCGTCCAGATCTTTGCGAAGCTGTTCTTGTAGCTTCTGCATCGCTGCGTTTTTGTCGCGAGCTTCAGTCAGCTGCATTTTTGACTCGGCTGTTTCTACAGCCATCTTTTTGGGGGTCTTCTTGAGTCGTTCGATTTCTTTTGTTGCGATATCGTTTGAATTCTGAAGCTCCGTAATTCGCTGTTTGAGATCGGCGTTTTTGTCACTGAAGGCTGATTCGGCTTCAGCTAACTT
Source organism: uncultured Pirellulaceae bacterium (assembly GCA_964555525.1). Classification (GTDB taxonomy): domain Bacteria; phylum Planctomycetota; class Planctomycetia; order Pirellulales; family Pirellulaceae; genus Mariniblastus. The sequence goes on along the minus strand of CAZKTR010000029.1, from coordinate 8,227 downwards.
TTCCACAAGCGACTCGTTGTCCTTGCCAATTGATTCGAAGTCCTTTTTCAGTTCAGCGTTCTGGTCGGCCAATTTGTTGTATCGATCGTTAAGTTCTTTATTTTCGTCACTCAATAATTCAACTTTGTCTTTCATTGTTAAAGCAGACTTGTCGGACGTTTTAAGCTCCATCGCCATTTTTTCGTCGCGCCGTTGCGATTGCTCCAGTTTCTTGGCCATCGATTCATTTTCTTTGGACAGCTTGTCAAACCGGGAGTTGAGCGTCTTATTTTTGCTCAGCAACGAATCGTACTGGTCGTCAAGGTTTTTATTTGCTTCCTGGTACACCTTTTTGCTTTTCTTTAATTGATCAATATGACCACGAGCTTCCTTTAGTTGCTTTTCCAAAAGCTTAGGCCGGCGCATCAGCTTTTCGATTTTCTCCGCACTACTTTCGTTGTCATCCATCAGCTCTTTAACGCGACTACTCAATCGAGTACTTTTAGTCGTGAGTGATTTGTGTTGCTGGCTCAGTTGATCGTTTTCGGCCAAAAGCGATTTGTACTGCTGGTTCAGCTTGTCGTTCTTGGCCGAAAGCGAGTTGCTTTCGCTTTTGAATTTATCCAAGTTCGCTGTCAATGATGACATTTTCCGCGAGAACTCTGCTGGCTTCTTTTTTAGATCTTTAACTTCGGCCAGCAGGGCATCGTTTTGTTTTTTGGAATCACTCAAGCTGCGTTTAGTTTTGGCTGCCCGTTCGGTAAGTTCGGAATGTGCTTTTTTTAGCTGCTTCTGGTCTCCAAGAGCTTTCTTAAGATCGGACTTCATTGCATCCAGTTTTACTTTGCCTGATCTGGATTCCTTAACAAGTAGCCCGGCTTTCTTTTCCAAATCACGATTGGTTTTCTCGAGAATGGTGACCTGTTTTTCAAGCTTGCTGTTCATTGCGTCTAGCTTTGCCTTGTCTGATTTGGCTTCTTTAATAAGCAAGCTGGTTTTGTTTTTCAAATTGTCATTTGTTTTCTTGAGAGCCGTAATCTGTTTTCCAAGCTCACTGTTTTCGTTCTTCAAATCGTCTCGAGTCTGTTCACTGAGGACCGATTCGTGTTTAAACTTCTTGGCCAATGACGACTTTTCACTCGCGAGTTTTGACGTTTGTTTTTTGAGATCAATCGCTAAATCATTGGCTTCCTGAAGTGATTTGGCGAGTGTAGCGTTTCGGTTGTTTATGTTAGCAAATTGAGATTTTAATTCTTGCTTTTGTGCGTTCGCGTTTTTTATCGCCTGGTTCAATTCGCCGAGTCGTTTTTTGGCTGCCGCTTCACTTTTTTTCATCTCTGCTTGACCGGCTTCGAGGTCAACGGAGAGCTTTTGTTTCGCAGTCAACAATGAATTGTAATCCTTTTTCAAAGCGCTAAGTTCTTTTTCGAGCAGCTTTAAATCTTCGGTCGCCTTGTCGAACGCTTCTTGGTCAACTTGAGGAACCACTTTTTCGCTCAGGAGAACCCCTGGAACAATTCGGTAGTCGTTTTGTGGCAGGTCGTCATAGAGTGGCGGCTGATATTGAGGCTGCAACGGATAATAGCTTTCCTGGAAGGAGTCCAGGTTGGGGTACTCGGACGATTGAGGATATTCGTAGGATTGCCCGTAGATAGGTAAGTATTCTTGTGGCACGTACTCCTGAGCGACCAAATTTGAGGTGCAGCTTAAGTTAACGTTCAAGTATGAACCAAAACAAAACAGCAATAAAAATACGACCTTTTGGAAACGTGACATATTGCACCTGATAAAGTTGTGTAGGGAAAGTGGAGAGAGGGGCTTTGAGGAAGAAGTTCTTTCGGCCCACAAGGGTCAACACGGCTTCTTGCTCAAGCGGCGCTGGCATTTTACCCAACAGCACAGTTGAAGAAAATTGAATTCAAGTTTTGTTTATCGAATTGCAAATTCTGCTAGTAAAGTGCTTGCATCGGTTTGCGCGACCATTTGATGGACATTTCGTTCGAAACCGAATTTGTTCTCTCGTGCTGTGGTGCGGCTTCGGTTTTATTAGCGTGAGCCGTTTTGGCACTAGCCACGGTTAATCAGCGACGAAACCGTGGCTAGCGTCAAAACGGCTAATAAAGCGACAGCCTTGCATCGACTAGTTTAGCTCAGCCGGCGGCTGGCCATACACCCAGCGGACACTATCACCGGGCTTGGCCGAACAGGTACCGCAGCCTTCTTTAGCCAATTCATTGTTGATGTAATAGGTCCAAAATTGCCCGTCAGCGCCGCCCACACCGCCGATTGTTTTGATAAAAACGGAAGCAGGTTCTTGGAGCGGGTTGGCACTGTGTTCAAACTCTAACACCCCATCGGTTTGGGCTCGCCGCATCACCTCAAACACCGTCGCACTGGCCGAGCACCCAACTTCGACATCGATATCCCCTCGCTGTGAATCGGAGGGAAAATCGATCGACAAGGAAACCGTTCCCGCATCTACCCGGGGAGCCTCGACCGTTGCCGTACAGCCCATCGCCGAGACTAACACGCTCAATAGGAACAGAGTCGCGGAATCAATTTTCAAATACGATTGCATGGCCGGTCTCACAGTGGAGCCTAAAACTTTTGGTCTGTTAATTGCGTCAAGTGTGGGAAGTTTAGCAGATTTAGATGGTTAATGTCTTGTCGGCAAATGGAAAAATTCGTCGTTGGCCGAGATACAAACGTATTTTTTGGTTAAATTGTTAGGGAAAGAAACCAATTGCAATCACTCGCCGGACACGCCCGTTAATGGAAGACACCAAAGTAACCAAGGACTTGGATTCACTCTACCGCGACACCAATGCACTGTTGGACAGTATTGGCAGCGTCGTGCTGGGAAAACGTGACATCGCTCAAATGTGTCTGGTCGCATTACTTTCGGACGAGCATATCTTGCTAGAGGATGTCCCTGGCGTCGGTAAAACGCTGATGGGAAAAGCACTTGCCAAGAGCGTCGACGGTAAGTTCCAGCGAACTCAATTCACGCCTGACTTGCTGCCTTCGGACATTATTGGCAGCTCAATCTTCGACACACAGCGAAACGAATTCGTTTTTAACCAAGGTCCGATTTTCAGTAACTTTGTGCTGGCTGACGAAATCAACCGAGCTCCACCGCGAACTCAATCAGCTTTATTAGAAGCGATGTCCGAGGCTCAAGTCAGTGTCGACGGGACGACTTACCAACTGCAAAAACCATTCATGGTGATTGCCACCCAAAACCCGCTGGACTTTGAAGGCACCTACGCACTGCCAGAAAGCCAGTTGGACCGATTTCTATTGCGGATTTCGATGGGCTATCCGTCTCGCGAATTTGAATCGGAAATCTTTAAAAGCCACCGAGGCGGAGAACCGGTCGACAAACTGAATTCGGTTTGCACGATTGATCGCATCAAAGAAATCCAAGCCGCGGTTCGTGAAGTGGCGGTGAATGATTCAATTTCGGATTATATTTTGGACGTTACTCACGCAACACGCGAGTCACCTGAATTGACCGTTGGCGTCAGTACTCGGGCGGCATTGTCGTGGTATCGCGCCGTTCAGGCGATGGCGTTTTTAGACGGCCGGAATTACAGCATCCCCGATGATGCCAAAGCGTTAGCGGTACCGTTGTTGAGCCATCGCGTGCAACTGCCCGGCGGGTCTCAAGGAGCTCAACGCTCCGATGTCGAGGCTGTCATCAGTGAGATCGTTAGTCGCGTCGAAATGCCAAGCTAGTCAACCATCTTTGTTCGGATATGCCGTGTCGCTGTTTCGTTATATTCACAGACGAAAATACTATGAACGAGTAGCTCTGACCGTGGAAGGGATTGCCTACCTGACCATGGTTAGTTTTGTTACGATCGGGTCGGTGTTGCGCAACGTAAACCTGTTGATTTTAATGACCGGAATCTTGCTGGCCCCGCTGTTTATCAACTGGCGTCTGGCAGTACACCGCGCCCGTTCGCTGCGCGGTCGTCGGCAACTCCCGTCCCGCATCAACGCCAACCAAATGGTCAATGTGCAATGGTACTGCGAAAACCTGCAAGGCGCCGTGCCTGCCATGAACGTTATCGTAAAGGATACTGTTCGCCGAGCTCCGGCCGAAGCTCAGACGCTCGGTTCCGACTCGCACCGAGCTGGCAACAGGCTGCCGGGGACTCGCCAACGCTTGCTTGGTGAGTTACGAGAGCGGCTCTTTGGCCGGACAAACGATGGCAAGACTGCAGAATCTCAGGTGCGGTTCCCACGCTTGATGGCCGGGCAAACCGATATTCAAACCTATCAAGCCTTCTTTCCCCAAAGAGGGAAATACTGGTTTGGGACCGCAGACATTTACTGCTCGTTTCCATTTGGATTGATCCTTAGCCGCCAACGCATTGGCCAAGAATCTAGCGTGATGGTCGGACCTGAATTGGGTGTACTAAAGCCGACTTGGGAAAAGCGATTGAACTCTATCGCCAAAGGAACGGATTCAGTGCGGCGGAGTAGAGCAATTGAAGATGATGACTTCTTCGCGTTGCGACGATGGCGTTCGGGTGATAGCCGAAAAAACATTCACTGGCGGTCCACCGCCAAACAACGCTTCCCGATCGTGAAGCAGTTTGTCGAGCGCAACAACCGCGACTTTGCCCTCGTGCTGGATTTGTTCATCGACGACAGCCGACCACAAACGGCACAAGACTGCGAGACGGTGTTGAGCTTTGCGGCGACGACTCTACTAAGTGTCAAAACGATGGTGGAAGGGCAGGCGGGGATTGCCGTTTGTGGCAAGACGCTAGAAGTCTACCGCAGTAAAACCGTAGGTGGTGTCGTCGCTGAAACCACCCCAGCACTGGCAGTTGCGACCGGCCACCACGCACCGCCGGTGGTCAACGGAATCGTGTCGTGCTTAGAGGCCGTTTCCAACGGAACGCCAATTTACGTGATCAGTTCACGCGACATGCCAGCAAATCTGTTGGAGGGACTCCAGACCGAAACTTCCAACGACCAACAAGACCGCAACGGCACAGAACACGCTCATGAAACGACTCACGATCGCTTGCACCACGCGAACTATGTAAAGCGTCGTTTTCGTTTGGGGCTCCCGATGGTGCGTTGGTTGAACGTGCAATCCCAAGAGTTCAAAGAAATATTCTCGTTCGACAAAACGCCGCGACGCACCGCGACTGCCGCCCAAACACAACTCAACCAACAGGGAACTGCCACACAACAATCTAATACTAGGAAGGCGATGCCGTCGGACCTTGCGGACGTTTCGCAGAAATGGATTGATCATGCCAGACGCTAAACCTGCGTTGAAAATTAACTTACTGGTCATGGTGCTGTTAAGCGGCCTCTTGCTTGGTTGGAGCATGGAGTCGGTCGCGATCATGGTGGTCGCTTTCGCTGGAGCACTACTGGGTTTTGTAGTCTGTGACTGGTTTAAGCTGTTCCGAATCGAGGGTGTTTTAGCGAACGTGGTAACACTCAGCATTCTCGTACTGGTGATGTGGGATTTTTTCTCGGTTGATGGTCACAGCAAATTGATCGCCGTAGCGACCATGCTGACCTATCTAACCAACGTTTTGATGTTTCAACGAAAGACACCGCGACTGATCTGGCAATTGTTCGCGTTGAGCCTGTTGCAGGTGGTGTTGGGAGCGATCTTCAGTTTGGATTTCGAAGCCGGCATGTTGTTTTTGTGCTACTTTTTTGTGGCTGGGCTGGCGCTGTTTCGACAGTCGCTTTTCATTCAACGCTTTCAAATTGAATCACAGAACATTGCCGCAGCCAAAAACGCTAAGCTGCAGTTTCACTCCAAACCGAAAACGCCCAACACCACGGCTAATGCGGGGCATTCCATGCCGCTGGTATTTTTTGATTCAAACACCCAAGCTTCACTCGGCTGGAAAACCTTACTCGGACAACTGGCGCTGTGGGGATTTTTGACATTCGCATTTGCAACCACCTTGTTTCACATGGCTCCTCGGCATGCCAGTCCCTGGCGTGGACCTACGCGTCAGGTGTCCACCGTTACAGCTGGAATATCCAAAGCCGTTGACTTAAACGAGCGTGGACGGATCGAACTGTCACCTCAAGTTATGTTCCGAGTAAATTTCAAGTCAGCCAATGGACGCAGCTTTCAACCAGCCAGCCAACCCTACTTCCGCGGACTCGCACTGTCGGACTTGGTCATCCGAAGCGACGGGACCGACTTTCAAGCCCCGTACGACCGAATCGACGACGAACACTATCAGTCACTGGCATCTCCTAACGGTAAAGGCAAGCTGGTTCAACAGCACTTTTTTGTTGAAGAATCTGCCGACCCGCTTCTGTACGACGTATACCCAGTTTTCGCGCCCCGCCGAAATCCAGCTAGCCGTCCGGCTCCAAAAATTTCGTTCTGCCATGAGATCTCCGGTCTGACACGCAAACGGTTGAAGCAATCCATCGATGTGCTGCCATTCGAGTATCAAACGATAACTTACATGGACGAAGCATCGCGGTTCTACCGCTCCTGGCCGTATATCTCCAACCAAAATCGTCGGACTCAACAACCGATGTCCGTAGACCAACCGCAACACGATTGGCTGACCAAAATTGACGTAGATCGCTACCGTGGTTTGGCTGCGATGTCGGATCAAATCGCAGAAAAAGTCGAACAAGCCGGCGGAGGACGAATCGAGTTTTTAAAAGCCATCGAGAGTTTCTTTTTAAGAACCGGCGGGTTCAAATACACGTTGGACTACACCCAAGTCCGTCGCAATGAAAAACTGGATCCCGTGGAAGACTTTGTTCGCAACCACCGCTCGGGGCACTGTGAACAGTTTGCTGCCGCAACCACACTCATGCTCCGCCAACAGAACATCCCAGCTCGACTGGTTGTTGGCTATCACGGCGGTGACTTCAATTCGCTGACGGGCGATTTTTTGGTTCGCGCCTCGCACGCGCATGCTTGGGTCGAAGCCTACCTGGGGCCCGAAGACTGTACCAAAGAAATGATCGACAAAGGCGCTGCCGGGCCCGGCGGGGCATGGATGATTGTGGAAGCGACGCCCGCGGTCAGCGCCACGGAACTCGACAGAACCGACGAAGCCATCGGCTTAGCACGTTCAGTCTGGCAGGACTACGTACTTGGACGAGACGCAGACGACAGTCAAGCACCAAGTAACTCGCCCGTGCACAGTTGGGTGCAGAGCATGGACCTAGAGCTCTGGGACCGGCGTCTACAATCCGCCGAATCGATGTCACGACAACTCTGGATTAAGTATGTCTTGCAAGGTGTCATTGCCATTGTAGCCGTGGTTATTTTGTTCCGCCAAATCTTGAAGCACAACACAAGCCAGACGCAATCTCAAAAAACAAGTCTCGTGCGACGAATGGTTGCCGGAGCCGTTTCGTTGTTCTCGGCCCAACTTGCTCAATGGGTGATGGGCGATGACAATCGCCATACCGTTAAGTTTTACCAATCACTGGAAAAGATACTAGCGACTCACCAATTGCAGCGGCGACCCACGCAAAGCCATTTAGAGTTTGCGGGCGAAGTTGCGTCCTCGTTCTCACAACACCCAGAAAACGACTTCATCCAATCAACGATCTATGAAATCACAAACCGGTTCAATGCGGTCCGATTTGGAGACGAAAAACTTGCCCCCTCGGTGATCCAAAACGTCGATGCCAGCTTGGCTAAATTACGGGGGATCCTAAAAACGAAATAAGCTTTGGCCTTCAGGCGGGCGCGTCAATCCGGCCTAATGAAAATGTTCTTAACCGTGGTGACAATCTAGCGCCACTTCGTGGTTGACGAACTTCGTTCGCGCATAAAAAAACGCCAAGCAAAAAAATTGCTTGACGCCGTTTTCTTCAGACGAACATACTTCGCATCGCTGAATTAAGTTCCGTCGGCTTCTGGGCCTGGTGTGCTTACCGCAGGAACCGGTGGCTCAGTAGCATCTGCCGCAGGCACAGGCTCGACAGCTCCTTCAACGGGATCAGACATTTCAACTGGACTTGAAATGACTGGCTCGCTGCTGATGATACTTCCTTCAACAGCACCGCCACTGATGACAGTTCCGCTTGTAACTGTTCCACCGTAGATCGGCTGGCCAACAACCATACCGCCACCACCGCAACAGCAGTTAGGCATTGCAGTTGGAAAGCTTTGAACTGGAGCAGCGTAAGTTTGTACTGGTGCGTAGTTTTCTACAGGTGCAAAAGTTTGTACTGGTGCGTAGCTCTGTACGGGTGCGCTGTAAGATTGAATCGG
>CAZKTR010000028.1:0-17881 GCA_964555525.1 uncultured Pirellulaceae bacterium | reverse complement strand
CGTTTGAGCTAGCGCCGTGGTTTGTGGTGTTTCAAATCTTAGGCGTGTTGTTTTACGCTTCGATTTTTTTGGCGATTGGAGCTTCGGTATCGCAACTCAAAGAAGCCCAACCGTTCTTGATGCCGGTCTGGCTGTTGATGGTTAGTCCACTTTTCGTTTGGTTATTGTTGATTCGTGATCCGCTCAGTAGCACCTCGGTATGCCTGTCGTTGTTTCCTCCGGCGACACCGACGACGATGATGTTGCGTTTGGCGACTGGTCAAGCGATTCCTTGGTGGCAGCCGGTGTTAGGAGCGGTGCTATTAACTTTGGCCACGCTGGCGGTCGTGCTGTTTGCGTCGCGGGTGTTTCGAGTGGGGATTTTGTGGCAGGGAAAGACACCTCGATTTACCGAGGTCATTCGTTGGGCCTGGCGTGATTAGACTGGAGACAAAAAAAAGGCAGGTCGCAATGCGCGACCTGCCCAAATCAAAGAGATGCTAACTTGGCCTTAGCTTAAATTCCGCCAGCGAGCAAATTGATGAACCCACTGATATCCAAGAAGTTAACTGCAGTATCTCGATTGATGTCAGCCGCTCGGTCGTAATCTCCCGTTGACAACAGGCTGATGAAAGGTGAGATATCTAAAAAGTTAACGTGGCCATCGTCATTTACGTCACCGAGTTTAGTGGGTGTGTAAGTCACGAGTCCTTGCGTATCAACATCTGGTAGGAATCCAGTCAGATCCTGCACTAATGAAAGAGACGAGTCTTCATTGATTGCGTAAGCACTAATGGCTCCGCTAAGCCCTTCCAGCTGGTACAAGTACTCACCATCATCGGTGACGTCTAAGTCAATAAATCCATCGGTAGTACCGAAGACTACTGGCCCCGTTGTTCCACCGGTAGAAAACCCGGACACACCTGTTGCAGCAGCTTGCTCAAGAAGGGCTGGTCTCCCGTCAGAGTCCAGTCGGAAGCTGCTGATAGATGCGTTGATGGCGTTGGAGACGTAGAACGTACGACCGTCGACTCCAAAGTCGATCCAGCATGTTGTCAATTGATTTGCCGGATCAAACGGACTGCCACTTGGGTCACCCAGTGGGATGTCATTTTCGATGTCGACCAAGCTGCCATTACTCAGTAGTTCGTAGACCGAAATCGAACCAGCTTGTAACGCAGGCAGCGCTGGTGGAGCACCTAATGCGTTGAATTCGCGAGCTTCGGTTACGACAACGATTTCACGGCCGTCGATGACGGTCGTATCGAAATCGATTGCACTGGCCAAGTTTCTGCCTTCTGGGTTGCCAACAACGGTTCCGGTTGCTGATCCAACCATGCCCAAGTTTTCACCAGCTATTGAGATCCGATAAACGGAGACGGAGTTCGCTGCGTTAGGACCTGGCAAAGCGGCAGAGCCAGCAGTGATTGAAGTCACGATCAAATTTGAGCCATCGGCAGAGAATCCGATGTCAGCTGGACGGTTGTCCAAGTTGATCGTCGACCCGACGATCGGTAATAGGATTCCGTTTTCGTTGATGGTAAATCCAGTGATGTTACCTTCATCGTTCGGTTCGCCCCGTGGTGTTTGTGGGTCACCCAGAGCAAATCCATCACGGTCAATGTTCGAAACAAATACGCGACCGTTGCTGTAAGCCAAGCTGTTTGGGCCAACACCACCAGAGTTAATGCTGCTTACTTTGGTCAAGCTTAAATCGTCTTCGATCAAGAACGAAGTGATGGTATCGCTACCTGCGTTGACACAAACAAGGCAACCTTCTTCTGTTGTAATGATCGAGTCCGCTGAGATCAGAGGATCAAGTCCTTCGCCGCCGTCAAACTCAGTCGAACCAAGTCCGCCCGTTCCGAAGTAACCAATCAAAGCAAGTTGTCCACCAGGATTGATTCCGAAGGCTGCGATTTCGTTGGCGACCAGATCGTTGGTCATCGTATAAACAGCACCTTCAAGTGGCGGACCAGAAACTGCCACGAGGCCTTGCGTGTCGATCTCTGGCAAAAATCCCGTCACGTTTTGAACCAAACTCAACGAACCGCCATCGACTTCGTAGACACTGATGGCTCCGCTTAGTCCCTGCAGTTGGTACAGGTAGCGACCATCGGAAGAAACATCCAAATCGATAAACCCATCGGTTGTGCCGAATACTCCGGGGCCAGTTGTGTCACCGTTTGAAAAACCGGAAACGCCTTGGGCAGCGATAGCGTTCAACACAGTTGCTTGGCCGTCGCTGTTCAACGACAAACTACTAACAGATGCGTTGATCGCGTTGCTAACGTAGAACGTTTGACCGTCGGCTCCAAAGTCGATCCAGCAAGTCGTCAGCTGATTTGATGCGTCGAATGGGCTTCCGAGAGGATTGCCGATCGCAAGATCATCTTGTGTTGAAACAAGGCTGCCATCACTTAGCAATTCGTAGATCGAAATCGAACCAGCTTGCAATGCAGGCAAGGCCGGTGGGGCACCTGCAGAGTTAAATTCTCGCGCTTCAGTAACAACCACGAATTCGCGATTTCCGATGACTGCTGTGTCAAAATCAATCGCACTGGCAAGGTTCCGGCCGGCTGAGTTGCCTACCTGTGTTCCGGTAGCAGAACCGACCATGCCCGAGATGACTCCGCTTGCGGCAACGTCAAAAACAGCCACTGAATTGGCTGCACCTGGACCAGGCAGAGCAGCCGAACCCGCGGTAATCGAAGTCACAATTAACCTGGAACCGTCGGCTGAAAACCCAAGATCTGCTGGTCGATTGTCTAGGTCTACCGTTGAGCCCGGGATAGGACTCAGAATACCCTCTTCATTCATGAAGAAGCCGGTGATATTTCCTTCGTCGTTAGGTTCGCCACGAGGCGTATTGGGATCTCCAAGAGCAAATCCATCTCGGTCGATATTACTTACAAACAATCGACCATTGCTGTATGCAAGGCTGTTAGGGCCGACGCCACCACTGGCGATCGTAGTGATTCGAGTAAGCGAGAAATCCTCTTCGATTCTGAATGATGTGACCGTGTCGCTACCAGCGTTAACGGTAACTAAAAACTGTTCGTTCTGTACGGCGATAATCGAGTCAGCTGAAATCAAAGGATCGAGTCCTTCGCCACCATCAAACTCAGTTGAACCTGCCCCGCCAGTTGCAAAATCGCCGATGTGAAACAAGGTGCCGTCGAGGTTACGACCGAATGCGGCAACTTCATTTCCGTCAAGCGCGTTGGTTTGAACATAGACCGCCCCTTGAGCGACTTGGCCGTGACTTACACTGCAATTTGTTGCGAGTGTTGTTCCTGCGATTGCAAATGCGATTGCAAATTTCTTAATGTAAATGTTCCAGAGTGTCTGCATTTGTTTTCCACTTATCAGTTGTTGTTTCAGTAGAGCGAAGATTTCTTAATGTGATTGCTCAATGGCTCAAGCGCACAGAACGTTGGAGTACAAAGCAGAAAATCTATTACAGCGAAAAATAAAAAATCTTTGTGAAGTGAAAGCACTCAACTTTGGATGTTTCATAAAATTGCGGTCTGCTTGCACTGACCAAACTACGAGTTGACGACCACGTGGATAACTTGTAGGCAATGCGATTTAGCCGAAGATGATTTTTAGAGCGATCAAATCGGCACGTGTGATATTTCAGGAAAGGTTTTGCTTGGCGAGCGATACGTTTGTGGTCGACCGTCGTTAACCGTTTGTTTTCAAGCGAGTTCTTGCTGGCTTCGAATTAAATTCTGTTGCGTGGGTTGCGGCTTTTTGTGCTGCCTGACTGGTTTGCGGCCCAAAGAGTTAGTAAGGGATGTAGCAGCCTTTACTCAGCCCACACCGGTTTATCCCGATATTTGTTGATTTTGAAAGCGAAAGCAAAGATTTTGCACTGGACTTTGGGGAATTGACATAACTAGAATACGCCGGGTTTACAAGGTCAAGGCTCATCGGTCACAACCGTTGATTGCGCTTTGTTGCCCGCAATGATCTAAAATTGGATTCGGACACCTCTGTTTGATCTGATTCGACTCGACGTTCAGAAAGCGGCTGAGTCACCTCACCAAAGTCGGGTTATGATTTAAAATCAGGACTCGTCGGCAATCCGCTTGAAGGAATTTATGGCTAAAGAAGAAGCATTTGAAGTTGACGGCACTGTCACACAGGCCCTCGCAAACACCCGTTTCCGTGTTGAACTGGAGACTGGCGACGAGGTACTTGCGCACGTTGCAGGCCGCATGAGAAAACACTTTATTCGTATCGTTCCCGGCGACAAGGTTCGCGTGGAACTCTCTCCATACGATTTGACTAAAGGTCGTATCGTTTATCGTGAGCGTTAATTCTCGCTCGACTCGGTATTTTTCTTAGGTGACGTAGGCTGGGTATTCTGCTGCGCGAAGGGTTTCTGAACGAAAGGAGTACCTTTACTCGCTTAGAAGACGTGTTATTTCGTCGCGTTGGGCTATACTGTTGAGTGATAGCTATTTTGCTTACGCTTCACGTCCTATTTTAAGGCAAGTTTCGAGATGCCCCAATATGCTCCGCCAAAGAAGAAATCTGGCACTTCTGTTTTTCTAATCCTAGCGATCATCGGTTTCGTTGTGTTCTTGGGTATCGCCGCGTTGATCGGCGGTGGTATTTACTTGCTGAGCAAAGCCCGCAGCGACAGTGATACGCTGAAAACGCTCCGAGGTACTGGATGCCCATGTTCCATAGAGGTGCCATCAAACTGGACGGACTTGCCGGCGGGCGACCGAAACCCGGACGCAACGATTCAGCAAGCCAACTTGTTTGGCGAGCGATACGTGATGGTTATCTCGGATAGAAAATCCGATGTCGCAGGGATATTTAATGTGCAAGAAGCAACTGGACCGGAAATCTTAAAACAGTTCACTGATCTTACTCTTGGCGGTGTCGAGCAATCGTTTGTTGTCCAGCGTATCAGCAACCGTCAGTTGAGCGTTAACGGACTTCCGGCCATTCAGCACAAATTCAAAGCCGCCGTCGAAGGTATTGATGTGGTTTTTTGGACCACCTACGTCGAAGGCAAGAATCATTTCTATCAGGTTCAAGCTTGGACTCTGGCCAGCATGGAAGCCCAAAATGAAAAAGGGCTTTTGAAGATCGCAGACAGTTTCAAAGAGAATTAAGGTTTGGAGTTCGCTGCGATTTCATAGCTGGCTTGGCCAAAGGTCAAGTTGGTTTTGACCAGAAGGGTGCCATGTTTACGCGATTCAGTAGGATTATTCTAGAAAGCCCCTTAAAAAACATGCTCACGGGAATTTTCCAAAACCACATTGCACGCGTAAGCATGCAAACGCTCAGTAAATACTCTTACTTTTTAAAGCCGTGAAGCATGACACCTGCGCGCATCTGAAATACTTGGGCGAGCCACTAAAACCCAGAAGAATCATCTAGGTAGGTTTCATGCTGGGCAGCACATAAAAAAAGCGATGGGCATTCACCCATCGCTTTTGGTTTTGATTCAAGCCGAGACATTTTCGACTAGAAGTCGTTGGCGTTTTCGTAAGCGTCTTGCGCTGATTTGATTAGCGACAAGATTCCGCCTTGCATCTCAAACCGACTAAAGCTTCCGTTGGGAATATACTTGCTGTAGACACGAATCAAGTCGCCACCATTTTCAGTCAGTTGCTCAGCGAATACTCCTAGTTGCTCTGGAGCATCTGGTGCACGAGCGAGAAATTTCAAAAACGGAGCAACACGAAAATTCATTTCGCTGTCGAACTCTGTCTTCTGTTTTGCAGCCATGCCTTGTTTGATCAACTGCATTGGCCCATTTCCTAGCCCGAAGTAGATCGAATCAGTACCAAAACCGATCACAATGCCGGCGGAATCCCCAATTAAGTCACGTGTTTCCTCGTCGTCGATCGAAATTTTGATTTCATGAAACCGAATTCCTTCATGGGTTTCTGCGTCGAAGTTGAATTCAACGACAGGAACATCAGGGTTGTCAAGCATGTCGATTCGTTCTTTCAGCATCGGAACGAGATCTTTGATCGCTGCTTCGACTTTTGCCGGGTCGGCAACGGTCATGCCGCCAACCAAGTTAGCATCTGAGCCTTCAAGTACTGCAGCCATGCCAGTATCAACGACGCCCTTTTTGAGTGTTTTGTCCAAGACATCAACAACACTCTCAACCAGTTCTTCGACTTTTTCGAATTCGGCATCTGACAATTCGCCTTCTTCATTCATCTTCTCGATGACGGCTTTTTTTGCTTCTGTAAGTAACGTGCTGTAACTAGCTCCATCGGACTCTGGGATTTTTCCAGCCGCGTTGAAGTTCATCGCCGCGTTTGGCATCAGAAAGCCAGTGAACCGTGATGGCTCGGTTGCCTTGGTCTGGTCCATTTTTTTAGCGAGGTCACTGCCGGCTTTGGCTAGGAACTCAACGTCGGTGTACAGTTTTTTGTTGTCAGCATCAGCTGTCATTCCGATCTGAATCGATTCAGAATCGTTTAGCAGCATCTCAAACTGAGCCATTTGTGTTTTGAGATTCTGTCGCTGAGCCTCTTGGAGATCTTCGTCCAGTTGATCCAAAGTCTGCATCGAACCTTCTTTGATTGTGTCGAGTGCTAGATCGCGGAGTGATTGTGGGACATGTTGCGGATAAACCGTGAATGCGAGGTTGTACTTTGTTGGATTGTCGCCGAGCATTTTCGCTGGTTCTGCTGGCAGCGTTTTTAGTAACTCAGGTTCCGTCCCAAAGAGAGCGTATCCACCTTTTTCCTCCACACTTATCTCAGAGCCATCGGGCATGGTGACCGTATAACCCTCGTCTTCATTTTTCTCGACCTCTGCAATGCCAGCGACGGAATCTAACAGTATCTCAAGATCGTCTACAGGAATGAAACCAGCGACGCTTGGAGTTGTGTTTTCTCCTTCAAAGTACAAGGCAACCCCAGCACTACGCGAGAAATCAACTCCTTCGGCGTAGCCTTTAATGGCAGCTTTGGCAATGAAATTAAGTTCGGGAAACCCGGAAGCCGTCAGCAAGTACTTAACGTCCTTGAGCTGCTCGTCCATATTTGCGATCGAAATCACAACAGCCGGTTTGGCTTCGCTTTGCGCTCGAACTTGACTCGGTATTAAGGTCGCAACGCTGAGCAACAAGCCCATCATTAGCGATTTACAAACTGACTTCACAGAATTCTCCAAGTTTGGAAAGATAGTTTAATTGTATTTTTAGCTTTATTATCTAACTGCATTTGCAACTCCACAGCCAGTCATTCCTACGGCCAAATTTGGTTGCAACAGTATTCTAGTATGTGGATGGCTTGCCAAAGTGCCTCGATCTAGAAATTGTCTCCAATCGCCTCGCGTTTGCAACGCGCAATCGACCATTAGGCAGCGATAATATCCTTCGCGGTGTGGTCCCTCACGATGATCTAGCCCGTCCCCCAACGGGTCCGTGTATCGACGATTTGTCGGTAAACGGCCAAATATCCGCTAGATCTGCTTATATTCTTACCCGCGAAAGTGCGGCAAGTTTTAAAGAATCGTTTTTTTTGACGCTTTTACAAGCATTCGATTGGTCGACTCAGTCGATAGGTGAATCGGCACCAACGTGACGGCCAAACACTAGGCTCTTTCATTTTTTGGGCACAACAGATAAAAAACAGGATGTAGCGATTACAACGTTCAAAACGCGATTACGTTTTTATGAGTCCGTCTAAAACTAAAAAAACAGCCGTATCGGGTGCTGCAAAGTGGATTGATATTTTATTCGCTGCCGCAGTTTTGGGACATATTCCAATTGGCTACGAGTACTACCGGCGGATGTGGTCTGTGGGGCACTATCAATTTTTCCCGCTGCTGCTGATCGCCGCCAGTTGGATGATTGTTACCCGACTGGTCGAAAGTCAACCTAAACCCCCCAAGGCACAATGGAGCTACTGGCTGCTGTTGGCTGATTTGGTCTTGCTGGCGTCTGCGGCGTTGATGTTTTCGCCATTCCTTTGGATTTTGTCGCTGATATTGTTGGTCGTGATTTACATCTACGACCGCTGGGGGTGGCGGGGCGTGCGGTATACCTCGCCGGCCTGGCTGCTGTTGTTTTTTGTCGTGCCGCTGCCATCGAATTTAGACCTGAAGCTTGTCAACAAGCTTCAGTTTTTGTCGAGCCAACTCGCCAGTTATATTCTGGATGCTTTCGGCCAAGTGCATTTTCGTGAAGGTGTTATCCTGATCACGGAAAAGAAACAGTTCTTTACCGAGGAAGCATGTAGCGGAATTCGATCGCTATTTTCTTCGGTGTCTGCAATGGCAATATTTGGCGTGATGCTGCATTACAGTTGGCAACGACATTTGTTCAACTTGATCCAGACAGTCCTCTGGGTTTTAGTCGGCAATGCCATCCGAATCTCATTGGTGGTTTACCTCGCCGACAATGTTAACGAATCCTTTGCCAGTGGTACGACCCATGAATTGTTCGGGTTGGCCAACTTCGTGTTTGTGTTTCTGTTTGCGTTGAGCACCGACCGTGGTGTGAACGCTTGGTACGCTTCGGTTCCAGACGTAACTCAGGCTGCACTGGAAAGCGATGAAGTTGAAGAGCCAGTTGTCGAGGGAGCTGTGGTGGCGCGACCAGCTGCGTTTGAACACACGGTCAACCGCCCTGCCGTCTGGCAATGGTCGTTGACGATTGGTTTCGTTTTGATTGGTTTGTTTTCCCTGCGGCTGACTTACGCGAAGTCTGTCATCGACAATTTTCGTTTTGATGAAACTGCTTTGGCGGTATCTTACGAAACTGACCTGCCGAAACGAATTGGCGGTTGGAAGTTAGTCAACTTCGAGTATCAAGAACGCGACGACACGCGCTTGCTCGCTCCGGAATCTTACGTCTGGACGTTTGTCAAAGATGACAACCGACGAGCCATCGTTTCGCTGGATAGCCCTTACTTGGATTTTCATAACTTAAATGACTGTTACGCGGGCTATGGGTGGGATATTAACTACGAGAATCGGTACTTGGATTTAGACAACGATTTGAGTAAGGCGACTAATCTGACTGAACTTAAAATGGAAAAATCAGGTGAGCATGGGGTGGTGATGTTTACGGCATTCGACCGTGATGGGCTTTTGGTTCGACCTACCTTTGATCTGAACTACGATCCGACTCGTGGAATGGAGATCATGCGTCATGTGCGGATGGTTTTTGGCCTGTTAACTCAAGAAAACGATCCAAAATTCTCCAAGCAGACCCTGCCGATCTCACAGGTTCAGCTAATGCATATTAGTAATCGAGAGATCTTGGACATCACCGATGTACAACAGTTGTTTATTGAAGTTCGCGCTCGCTTACAGGCGTCTTCGCGGTTCAGGAATTAACCATGCCCGAATTGCCTGAAGTCGAAACGATGAGACGAGGCATCTTGCACACTGTTGGCGCGACGGTTGTAGCGGCTAAAAAACTGGCTTGCTCGCGGCGTCCGATCGAAATTAAACCTCGCATTGACTACCTGAACAAACGCGTAGTCGGTAAAAAAATCACGGCCGTGGATCGCCTTGGTAAGCGAGTGGTGATTCGATTTGAATCAGATGACCGACTGATTTTTGAACCGCGAATGACCGGATTGGTTTTAGTTCACGAGGCACCGACAACGGAACATTTACGGTTTGCGATTGAGCTCAAGCATTGCCGTGATCAACGGATTTTGTTTTGGGATCGTCGCGGGCTAGGGAAAGTCTATTTGTTGTCCGACCAGCAATACCAATCGAAACTCACCGATGGTTCATTGGGGCCAGACGCATTGGCGATCACCGCCCAACAGTTGGCCGAGCGTTACAAGGGGTCCAAGCGAGAGATCAAAGTGGCTCTTTTGGATCAATCAAAGGTGTTGGGGATTGGCAACCTTTACGCGTCTGAAATTTTGCATTTGGCGGGCGTTCACCCCCAAACGCGGTGCGATCGAATTTCAAAACCACGTTGGCAGTCGATCCACGAACAAATGATTTTGGTTCTTGAGACCGCGATCAAATACGAGGGATCCACACTGTCCGACGGCACTTACCGCAACACACTCAACGCCGAAGGCGGCTACCAAAACGAACATCGCGTCTATGATCGCGAGGGCGAGCTGTGCCCCAATTGTAGCGTTGAAAAAATTAAACGAATCGTGCAGGCACAGCGCAGTACGTTTTTTTGCAAACGCTGCCAGAAAAAACGGTAGGCGCCTTTTACAGGGTAAAAGATTGATTTTTCACCCAACCAAAGGCGCCAAACGTAGTTGCAAGCCGCATCCCAAACTAGCTGTTGCCTAGGTGCCGCTTGAAGCGCCCCATGATGTTGTTTTCATCAGTGGTGTTTTCGTTGTCGTCTCCTGCACTGGCAGCCAGTTTGGCTTCCAGCTTTGCGGTGCGGCGTTCAAGTTCCGCTTGAGCTCGTTCGTACTCGACGCGTTCTTGCATTAATCGAGCCCGCTTGATTGACATCTCGACTTCAGCTTCACGAATTTTAGAGTTTAGCTGGCGTTTGAGTTCTTCAACGGTTGCCTCTTCAGAGACGACGGTTGCCTCTTCAGTAGTGACGGTTGCCTCTTCGGAGACGACGGGCGAATTATCAGTACTTGGTGTGTCCGCTTTTGGTTGGCTGGTATTCGGTTCTACTGGCGTCGCATCCGGCTCAGTCGTCTCCGATTCGAAGCCGTATTTGGCCATCATCGCTTGCTTCTGTTGCTGCCAGTGCAAAGCCGGATCTTTTTCAACGGGTGCGACAGCAGGTTCTGTTACGACAGCAGGTTCTGTTACGACAGCAGGTGCTGTTGCGGCAGCAGGGACAGAGTTAGTAACGAGATTAGATTCCGCTTCAGCAACCGGTGTGACGTTTACCTTGACTTTTACATCGTTGGCACTCGTGCCCGTATTGGCAAAAAATCCGTTGACCATCTCGCATTGAGTTTTGAAAATATTTTCAAGCGACTCAAAGCGTGTTTCAAGCTGTGATGCTAAAACGGTGACGGCTGGTTCTGCGGTTGGTGTCGAGTTTGCTTGCGATTCGAGTGAATCAAGACGAGCATTGACGAGCTTGAAGCCGGCGTCGAGTTTGTTTAGTTGCTCACTGAATTGGTCAATTCGCTCACTTAGACGAGCCAGTTTGCTTGTGAGTTCTGTCTCGGATTCTTGGCTGCTGACCGGCTGTATAACTGCACCCGCACCATTGCTTGGCCACGTTATATCACTTGGCTCGACACTACTGGGCCCCGGATCAAATATTTCACTGGAGAAAACAGTGTTTTGTTGTTGGTCTATGCGGAGTGACGGGTCGACAGCACCAAAGTCACTGGTGGGTACTCGGGAACGCATTGGGCTGTTGGTTGACGTGATGTTCGACATGAAGGGAGCTTATATTTGTGTGGAATCGATGGGGTCGTGGCCAAGCTGAATGTTAAGGGATTCAAAAACGGAAACTTGACCGGTAACTCTAGCTCGCAAAATTGGTTAGCATGTGGTACGAACCATTTTTTTTGTTGTGGTCAAATTCACATGATCCCAAGCAAAATCGTTACAACCCGAACGTGGGGGTGAATATGAATCACGATGCTACTTTTCGCGAACGCGTCCACGAGTTTTGGGACTGGTTCCCAACTCAGGCAGATCAGCTGGCCAGTGCCGTTAAAAGTGACAATCCGCAAGAGAATTTGGAGTCGTTTTTCGATCAAGTTCGCGAGAAAATCGGCGGTCTGGCGTGGGCGTTCGGGCCTGGTTCGACCGAAGACACGTTGTCGTTCACCGTCACCGGCGAAGGCGAAAAATCTCGGCAGTTGCTCGCTCAATTCTGGGCGGACCAGGCGGTTCCAGTACCCGGCTGGGATTTTCACTGCTCGCGCCAAGCCACGCCGGTTGAGCATTTAAAAGCGTTAAAAATCGAAGTCGGCGATGCCACATTGGATGTCGATACAATGTTGATCGCGACGGAAGTTGACGAAAAAAATCAAACCGTGAATCTACAAGCTTGGCATCCAGCTTTTGAGAACTTGGACGACAGCGACCGCTATCGGATCGCGTTTTTACTGCTTGATGAATCACTAGGAGAATACGGCACGCAAACTAAACTCGGAAAAATTGAACTTGAACCTGGCCCAGAAGATTCACCGCTTACCAAACCGTTGATCGAGCTACCGATGTACCTCACTTCGGTCTGGGCAGAAAGAGGCTGGGAAGAAACGTCACCGCTTGAGAGCTACACGGGCTACCAAGCTGAACCGTCCGACGAATTTGTTCGCTCGGATACGATACTGGGATACACAAACGTGCCGGAAGTCGTGATCGGGTACCTTGACAATGATGGTATGTTGCCTGAAGACCCAGTCGAAGGCACGGGTGCGGCGTTTTTGTTTGTGAAAATCGATCGCAGTGAACTGGCTCAAGACCACGACCCGATGACTTTTCGGACCGAGATCGAACTCGAAGTCGCTCGCCGGCTCGCCGGGGGAGGCGGTTATGTGATTGGAGGTGCGACGGGCACCGATTATTCTTATGTCGATGTCGTGATTTTCGACGGAGACCGCTCGATCGCGGCAATTCGTGAAGCGGTTGATATGACGCACAACGGGGATTTTGAAATCCTGCCGTTTTTCCAACGGTCTAATGCTATCTAAGGTGTGGCTTTTGAAGCTGAGTACATTGTAACCCAACGCGTAAGCGAGGAAGTAGTACAAATCCTCGCTTACGCGTCGGGTTACCATTTGCCCAGATATTATCCCGGCCGATTTCAAAAAAGCCAGCTCGCTACGAAATTTATCCATCGCGAATAGGCAGCCCGAAACCAACCGCTACAATACCAAGCCCTCGAAGTGAGCGCCGGAATTGAATGCCGCATTTTTGAATTGCGGACCCCAGCCGATCGCTCTCGTTTTAGCCTTGGAGCCACGCCTAATGTCCAATCGCCCGTTCGTTCACCTGCACTGCCACAGCCACTACAGTTTGCTCGATGGAGCAAGCTCGATTCCCAAGCTTGTGCAGCGAACGGTTGATCATGGCATGAACGCGCTGGCGTTAACCGACCACGGCAACTTGCACGGGGCGCTTCAGTTCTACAATGCATGTCGAGCCAAAGACATTAACCCGATCGTCGGCTACGAAGCCTACATCGCTCCCGGCAGTCGCACTAACAAATCTGGTCGCGGTAAGGATTCGGCTTACCACCTGACGCTGTTGTGCCAAAACCAAACCGGTTTTAAAAACTTGGTCAAAATGGCGTCGCACGCCAGTTTGGAAGGCTTTTACTTCAAACCGCGGATCGACAAAGATCTACTCGAAGCTCACCACGAAGGCATTATCTGTTTGAGTGGCTGCGTGTCCAGTGAATTCAGCCGAGCGATCCTGCGCGGGGGTGGTGGAGCCGAAGAGTCGCTCGACGAAGCCAAAGACGTTGCTGCTTGGTTTCACAATTTGTTCGGTGAAAGGTACTTCATCGAAATCATGAACAACAACGTCGACATCCAAAAACCACAACTCGAAGGTGCCGTCCAAGTCGCCAACCACATGGGCCTGCCCTTGGTGGCAACCAGTGACTGTCACTACGTCGACCGCGAAGACGCCGAAGCTCAAGACGTGATGCTGTGTATCAACATGGGGAAATTCCGCACCGATCAATCGCGGATGAAAATGGAAGGCAACGAGTTTTACTTGCGACCGCCCGAAGAGATGTACCGTAACTTTCAAGGCCTCGAATCCGCGGTCGCTCGTAGCCAAGAAATCGCGGACTCCGTTGACTTGCAATTGACGCTGGGAGAACGTTACTTCCCGGTATTCGATCTGCCCGTGGATCGCTCGCCCGAAGATGAATTGCGCGACCTTTGTTTGCAAGGGCTCCATGATCGCTACTCAGACAATCTTGAAATGCGTTCGGCCGAAGGCGAACTTTCGCAGCGGGTGATGGATCGTTTGAATCGTGAACTGGGCGTGATTAACAAGCTTGGGTTTGCGAACTACTTTTTGATCTGTTGGGACTTTGTTGAACAAGCCCGAAAACTTGACATCCCTTCGACCGCTCGTGGTTCGGGTGTGGGGGCGTTGGTTTGCTACGCGTTGTACTTGAGTCACGTTTGTCCGCTCAAATACAATTTGCTGTTCGAACGATTTTTGGACGAAAATCGTGCGGAAGCCCCCGATATCGATATCGACTTTTGCAAAGAACGTCGCGGCGACATCATTCGCTACGTGAAAGAAAAATACGGCGAAGACAGCGTTGCACAAATCGGCACCTTTGGAACGCTCAAAGCTCGGGCCGCGATCAAAGACGTTGGGCGTGTTCTAGGAATCCCGCTGGCACGCGTCAACCAAATCACCGGTATGATTCCGGATCAACTTGGCATCAGCTTGCAACAGGCGCTCGATGCTAGTGACGATTTGCGAATGGCCTACGAAGGCGATCCGGAAGTCGCCGAGATGATTGACTTCGCACTTAAGCTCGAGGGGCTCGCCCGAAACATCGGTACCCACGCTGCGGCGGTGGTGATCTCCGATGGCCCGCTGACCGACTACGTCCCGCTAGGCCGTGTCGCCGGTAAAGACGACGTGATCACTCAGTGGTCCATGAACGACGTCGAAGACGCTGGCTTGCTGAAGATGGACTTCTTGGGTTTGCGCACGTTAACGATTTTGAGCAACGCTATCAAGTTGATCAAACAAACCACGGGCGAACTTGTTGATCCGTTAAAGTTTCCGCTGGACGATAAAAAGACGTTTGATTTGCTTCAGGCGGGTGACACCCGTGGCGTGTTCCAGTTGGAGAGCGGCGGGATTCGCGATTTGCTGCAGAAGATGAAGCCTGACCATTTCAGCGACATCATTGCGACCAACGCGTTGTACCGACCGGGTCCGCTTGAAGGCGGCATGGTCCAGCAGTACATCGATGTGAAGCACGGCCGCAAGCCAGCCGAATACAAACTGGACGTGCTGGAAGAGATCCTGACCGAGACCAACGGGGTGATGGTCTACCAAGAACAGGTCATGCAGATCCTTAACCGGCTGGGACAGATTCCGCTTGCCGCTGCGTACACTTGTATTAAAGCGATCAGTAAGAAGAAAGAAAAAGTCATCGCTTCGAATTACGAAGCGTACATGACTGGAGCCGTTGAACAGGGGCTGAGCAAAAAAGATGCTCAGGATATGTGGGACATGATTTTGAAGTTCGCTGGTTACGGCTTCAATAAATCTCACTCGACCGCCTACGCCGCGATCGCTTGGCAAACCGCTTACTTAAAAGCACACTACCCTGTCGAGTTTATGGCGGCGCTGTTGACGGGCGATATTCCCGGTCGCAATTTCATGTCCAAGGACTCGCTGGTCGAGCACATGGAAGACTGCGACAAGATGGACGTCGAAGTTGTACCCCCTTGTATTAATTCTTCCGGTGTGGCGTTCATTGTTGCAGAAGGAAGAATTCACTTTGCAATGTCGGCGATTAAGGGATGCGGGATTGGCGCCGCGCAAGCGATCGTTGATGCTCGGGAAGAAAAAGGCCCCTTCAAAGATATTTTTGATTTCTGCGAGCGAGTGGAGTCGTCCAAGTGTAGCCGAGCTTCGATCGAGTCGCTGATCAAAGCCGGGGCGATGGATTGTTTTGGCGCGAAGCGATCGCAGTTGCAAGCGGTTGCTGATCGAGCCATTCAATCGGGGGCGGCGGCTTTGGCAGATAAACGCAGCGGCCAAAAGAATTTGTTCGGCGGAGCTTCCGATGATCCGGTAGATGAAAAAGAGGCCGAAGAAGTTATTTTGCCATCGATGGACGAATGGGAAGAACGCCTGCTGCTCAACAGCGAAAAAGAAGTGCTTGGTTATTACTTGACCAGCCATCCGCTGGCTCCGTACGAAGTCAAGCTAGCCAGTTACTGTTCGCACAAAACGTCGGGGCTGGAAAATTGCAAAGACCGTGATCGCGTGAGCATGGGTGGGATGATTTCGTCGGTAAAACAAACTCACGTCAAAAACCCTCGCGACCCGAACAGCCCGACCAAGTATGCGATGTTCGATTTGGAAGACGTCGACGGTGCGATTCGTTGTATTTTGTGGCCGCAAGACTTTGTCAAACACGGGCACAACATCAAGGCGGACGCGGTCGTGGTGCTACAAGGCCGTTTGGATTTCCGTGGTGGCGACGAAGCAAACATGATCGTCGACAAAGTGATCCCGATCGAAGAGCTCGATCAAAGTTTGACGCACGGAATGAAGATCATGATCGACGAGCAATATCATCCGCCAGAAACGGTCAAAAACGCTTACGAAATCATTCGCGGTTACCCCGGAAATCGCCAGCTGAAAATCGAGTTGATCATGGCCGATGGAATGCGAGTCGAATTGAACTCGGGTAAGAAAGTCGAGATCAATGATCAGTTGACCAAGCGGTTGTCAGATTTATTAGGCCCAACGGCAGTTGAGATGTTGATTGACCGCAAGCAGCTCTCCGCCAAGGCGGAGCCTAAGAAGTCTTGGAGCCGGAATTAGGGAATAGTTTACAGTACCGCCCCCACTAGCTCCCCTCTCCTCCGAAATTTGGGTCACGTTTGATGAAATTGTAAAGCGTGTCCGTCCGAATTCTCGAGGAGGAGGCTTTCTGGTTGGTGTTTTTGCTAGACGACCGCAATATTCTGTTACTACGAACTACTGAATCGAAATGGTAGAACCTTCGGATAAGATCGAGAACACGTCCTCGGCGTCTTTTTCACTAAGCCCTAAACAGCCGAGATGACCGTCCTGCGTGTTGGCAGGAACCGAGTGCATACACAGATGGCCTTCCATTCCGATCCAATGCTTACCGTAGTGATTATTTGGATGTCCCGGTGGATAGCTTCCATTAACATCTTTCCACTCGTGCCCACTAGCCGACTTTACGACGGCTTTGAAATCACCAGGGCGCGGCGAACCTGAAACGCCCACGATAACATTGTACCGACCAGCGTACAGGCCATCCACGAACAAAGTCATGGTGTTGTTTTTGAGATCGACCCTTGCGTTAATTGGACCCGTGATCTTTTTAAGCTCGGTACCCGGTGGAATCACCTTGGGAGCGGGGATGTTGTCAATGTTTACATTATTGGTTCTTGGCGGCCATATCGCCGGAACCATTTCATTATTGTCAGATATACCAAGGATTTTCCTTTTATTAACGTTAAATATCAGCTGCCCAGGTACTCCCCACTCTCGGCCAAGTTCCAACAAGGTATCGCCAGGCTTCGAAATATACGCTGGTGCCAAATGGGGTTCGCTTGAAAAAACAACTTTGGTTGCCAATGCGTCTAACCAACCATATAGTCGCTGTTGTTGCGGACCTGACAATCCAGGGCTGTCGTTGAAACGTGTCAACAATTCAAGCGTCTTACGGAACCGCTTTTCTTCGACCAATGCATCAGCCACTGGCCAAACCGTTTGAAAGTTCAAATCGGCATAGGGATCATTGGTGGTGGCCGACTTTGCCGGCTGCAACTGAAATTTGTTTGATGCGTCGTCACCACCGGTCGACGAAGCGGCTACAACTGCCGAATCTCGCACGAACGAAGCCGTTTCCGCAGGCGTCTTCGGCTTCGGCACAAAGGCGTTTGCTTTAAATTGGTTGGCAGCTTTGGACTGACTGCCATCGGCCACTTGTTGTTTCTTCAGAGCGGCAATCAAACCTTGATCTCTTTGCTGAGCCTCATTAGGAGTTGCGGCTTCCATCTCAAAATTGAGCACCCCCATCGACTGCCACTCCTCGGCCGGCGTCAACGCTCGGCCTGAATTTCCCGTTAAATCAAACTTGGCTTCTGGACGCGGCTTGAATTCTAGCTGCTCGGTAGTCTGCGTCGGAGTAGGCGGAGTTAATTTTGGTTGAGTTAGTTTCGGCTGCGTTAATTTTGGCGGAGCTAATTTTGGCGGAGATAGCTCGGGTGCCGCCAAAGGATTAGGATTGGTGATCTTG
>CAZKTR010000027.1:16749-18212 GCA_964555525.1 uncultured Pirellulaceae bacterium | reverse complement strand
TTAGTGTTCTTTCTACGCCCCAAGAGCCCTGTTTTGCTTTTGGATTTAGTGATGATTTAGCGTAATGTTTCGTTTTTCGCGGGGCTTTACTTGTCGATTACTTGGAACTGCGGACCACCCGGAACCCAATGATGCAAGCATCTAAGTCCTGACCAAAAAAATCGCGGTACGCTGACCGACAGTACACTGGCGACATGTCGAAGCTGCCACCACGGCGGACTCGGATATCACCGCCATCAGGTCCTTGGGGGTCTGTTCGAGCAGACGGCTCACGGTAATAGTCTGAATCGTAACAGTCGCTACACCACTCCGATAAATTTCCATGCATATCATGCAAGCCAAAACGATTTGCAAGTTTCAAACCTACTTCATGATAATCGCGTTCTTTGACGTGAATCGAATTATCTACAAACCAACCGTACTTACCAAAGTCCGCTGAAGAATTACCAAAACTATACGCCGACTCACTACCACCGCGGCAAGCGTATTCCCATTCTGCCTCGGTTGGCAAACGATAATTTACGTCTTCTTTTTGACTCAATTTTTCGCAAAACGCTACCGCGTCGTCCCAAGTCACGCAAGACGCTGGATAGTTGTCGCCCTCCTTCAAACCCATGCCTCTCCCTAGCAGCGCAAAGTTCCAAGGTTCAGTACCCATTACCGATTTCCACTGGCCCTGAGTCACCTCCGTAACCCCAAGATAAAAATCGTCACTGATACGTACCTCATGCTGGAACTCGTTATCTTCCCGGTCTGGTTCATCAGTTGGTGAACCCATCACGAATGTCCCTGAAGGTATCAATTGGAACGCCATTCCAATCGAATTTGTAAAATCTGCCGCAGGTTTGTCACTGGTAGAAGTAGAAGGCCGAAGCAGGCTAGTGACAACGATCCCCAGCACCAGCAGGGCGATACCTACCATCCACCATTTCGCTTTTCCGCTGGCGCTATGAGATATATCGCTGCTGGGCGTGGAATCGGATTTTTTTATTTCATTTATCGCTCGACCAAGACCATGTTAAAAATCTACCAACGCATTTGCGAGGATCAGCCAATTTATTTTGTTAGTTGGCGGAGAGCATTCTTTGCGTCTTTATTCCCTTGTTTCGCTGCTAATCGATACCAGTTCACCGCTTCCTTTTTATCCTTGCCAACACCAAGGCCGTTTTCGTACATCACTGCGAGGTTGAATTGAGCTTGCGCCACCCCCTGCTCGGCGGACTTGCGGTACCAGTTCACCGCTTCCTTTTTATCCTTGCCAACACCAAGGCCGTCGTCGTACATCACTCCGAGGTTGCACTGAGCTTCCGCCAATCCCTGATCAGCGGCTTTACGATACCATTTCACCGCTTCCTTTTCATCCTTGCCAACGCCAACGCCTTCTTCGTACATTAACCCAAGGTTGAATTGAGCTTCCGCCAATCCCTGATCAGCGGCTTTACGATACCATTTCACCGCTTCCT
>CAZKTR010000027.1:0-16649 GCA_964555525.1 uncultured Pirellulaceae bacterium | reverse complement strand
AATCCCTGCTCAGCGGATTTGCGGAACCAGTGCACCGCTTCCTTTTCATTCTTACTAACACCACTACCGAAAGCGTACATCTTTCCGAGGTTGAATTGAGCGTCGGCTAACCCTTGCTCAGCAGCTTTGCGATACCACTCCACCGCTTCTTGGCTAAACTTGCAACTGCGGGAAGCGTCCAACATCTCTCCCAAGCTACATTGAGCGTCCGCAAACCCTTGGTCAGCAGCTTTGCGATACCAGTTCTCCGCTTCCTTCTTATTCCTGCCAACACCAAGGCCGGCAGAGTACATCTTTCCGAGGTTAAATTGAGCCTCTGCAAATCCTTGGTCAGCGGCTTTGCGATACCACTCCACTGCGGCAACATCATCGCCCGACTTTGAAGCTCGAAACGCAAGCTCCATTTCAGCCCCAGCAAAACCAAGTTCCGCGTGTTGCTGCACTACAGGAAGGACCGACTGTTTGTACTGTTGAGAAGACAATTCGGTAGGTGCTGGCGACAACGCGCCTGAAAAGAATAAACCGCCACTGATCAAACCCACCAAAACCAAAACGCCTAAGCCGATCAATGCAACCTTGCCGAAACCGCGATTCGAGGCCGGTTGTGGTTTTTCAGCTGGCTTGTTGAGATCTTCTTTACTTTGCAAGCCCAGCAAAAATACCTTGGCGAACGTAGTGCAGGATCTAAAACGCTTTTCGGGGTCATGCCCTAACGCGTGATCTAACGCCTTGGATGCTCCCGCAGCCAAGCCGATGGATTGCTGCAGACTTTCATGGCCCTTGCTAAACGCATCGGCCAACGCAGACGGACTTTCGCCTTCATATGGACGCTTGCCAGCAAGCATTCCATAAATAGACGCTGCAAACGAAAACTGATCGGAGGCGGGTGTGAACTCACCACCACGCAAAATCTCCGGCGGCATGTACGCCATCGCAGCAGCCGTGTTAGCAATAGCGTTTGCATTTTTGATGAGCCCAAAGTCAGCTAGTTTGGCTGCGCCAGTTGCATCGAACAAAATATTTTCTGGTTTTACATTGCCATGACAAACCGGTACCTCTTGTTGGTGCAGGAAGTCCAACGCCTTGGCAACATCACTAACCCAAGCCATCGATTCACGAGTCAAAACGGGGCTGCCGTCCTGCTCGATAGCGGGTTTCCACTTGCGCATCGACCCGCCGGTTTGGAGTTGCATCGTGTAGTAGGGTAGCTTGCCAACACCTTTCACGGCGATACTACCGACCCCCAAAATATTCAGCAGCTCATCACAGTCACCAGCAAGTCCTCGCATGGCGGTGGCTTGGCGAGCAAAACACTTCAAGGCTTCAGGATCGCGATATTTGAGGGGGAATTTAATAGCGACAACACGATCGTTGGCCTGCGAGCCAGTAGCTTTCCAGACCCCGCCCATGCTACCGTCACCCAGCTTGGCGGTGATCCGGTAGCGTTTATCGATTATTTGATTAGGTTTAAAGTTCAACGTTCATTTCCCGTATCAATACATTAGCGGTGTCGTTAGGAACCGCAGCTTGGTTTCGATCCCATTTCCTTGATTAACATTAGTTCGTTCACTTCGAATTATAGCATCTTAAGTCTTGCCACAAAAAAAGCCAGTAACGCCGCGAGTGTAGCGGTGAAACTGGCCTTTATCATATAGCGGAGGACACGGGGGTCGAACCCGCAACCCGTGAGGGCAACTGATTTCGAATCAGCCTGCTAGCCATTCGCTTATCCTCCTTCGCTCGCGCGAGCCGAGACTTTCGTCAATCTTTTAAAACGTTCCGATTGCGGTCTGCGGAGCTGCGATTCTAACTGCCCTAGAGACACAAATCGAGAGCCCTTTTGTAAAACAAACCAGCTCGTCGTGACCGGCCGTTCCGTCCTTTGTGAACTTCGCCCAAGAAGCCCAAATAGGCAACACCGAAGCCTACGTTTCGGGCGCCACCAAACCCGTGTGCCCACTGATAGTTTACGTCTAGCCGCAAATCGCCGGAACTAGTATTCCATCTGTCCAGTCCTAAGCGGCGCGGCGGACGTCGACCAAGCTTTGAGCCAATGCAATCGCTTCGCGGCGGTCTTTGGGCACGTGACGCAGAAAACGACTGGCCGTTGTGCCGGCATAAGTGCCAACTAAGATCGCCGCCACAAACGTACCGAAACCATACTCACGATAAAACCCAGCAAGGTTATTGATACAGGCCGCTGGGATTCCAAAAATCGGATTTGAATGAGCCCCCAAAATCATGGCTGGCTCGACAACGCCATGCCCGGTGACTTCGCCAATCGCGTTTCCTAAACTCGCACACAACGTAACCATTGATGCCGCGAAAAACCACTTGCCCCAACGCAACCATTTTTGCTTTCGTGAAAGAGTAATCACCGCGATCGCAACCGTCAGCGGGTAAGTATGTAGCACGACCGAAGCGAGTTTGCTCAAATGCGAAGTAAACGGCACGCCCTCCTGACCGCCCACCAACATCGAGAACGCCGGTACGATCCCCGATACCAACAGCGTCACCAAAATCGCCGTGCGAATTCCTGACTTGCGAGTTATACGAATATCATCGGCTAAAGTGACCGGTTTGCGGGTGCGTCGAAACATTGCTCATGAACCATTGGGGGATTGTTGAGCATTGAAAGTAGCAAAATTTAGGCAGCGGAATCAATGTGGATTTTGCTGGCGAGGTAGTTCGTAAAAATAGACAACCGCGAAATACGCGAAAAAAACGAAAGTCGGAGAGGAAGTTTAGAGATTTTGGGATCAACTGATTGTAGTTGATTGGTTTCGCGTATTTCGTTTCTTTCGCAGTTGTAAAAAGTCCCAACGAACCACCGATCCAATTCTCTTTTCCTAATTTGAACTGGTATTGCTTGGCCGGGCGCGGAAGACAGGCTGGAAGCACTGTCGCCACCTTGGGACGCAAGCGTCCATTCGAGGAGGGGATTAACCGATCTAGCGTTATGAGGCGTGGAAGCGACGCCAAACCGATTAATCCATCACCCTCAAAGCAACACCTGAACGATCAAATATCATTTTCCGTACAAGGGACGTCAAAAGGCGAAAGCCCTTTTGCTACTTTGAGCTTCCTTTCGATTTTGGTTTCGGTTTCGGTTTCGCATCCGTCGCAGCCGCAGGGTTAACGACGGTGGACTTTTTCCAGTCAGACTGATCTTCTTCGATCGTGTGCACGGACACGCGAACGAAAATCAAAATCTCCGGCGTTTCACCATCGGCGGCGGGATCGGCGGTCATACTGCCCGCCAACACGATTTGGTCTTTGGGGCATCGCAACGTCGAACTAAAACGACAAGCCAAATAGTCGATGTCGTCCAGTTCGATTTCAGCTTTTTTGTCTTCATGCTCGACAGCAATTCGCTCCCCACGTTCACCGCGAACAAGCTTGTTCAACTTAGCTTGCATATCCAAAATCACAAAGTTACCTCCGCGTGTTGCCAGCGGCGTGACCTGAATCGCAGCGCCATCGTGAAAGAACTGATTCACTGGCCGGAAGCCAACGATCCGTTTTTGCCGACCAAGGTGCCCGAGATTGCCAGCAAATGAATCCTTGTCGTCCGGATCCAAATCGAGGTCGGCAAGGTCATCGAGATCAGCGACATGCCACTGGCTATCGTTGACTTCGAAAGGCTCTGCGTCGACGGTCAAAGAGATTTGTTTGCCAGAGACGGCGTGCAGCGTTTGATTGTTGTGCCCAGTCAAAGTAGCGGAGTAAGTTACGTTTTTGGCTTCTTTGGCTGCCTTGAAAAACTCATCCCAACGGCCTTCGGGGACCACACCGGCGCCGATTTTTTTAGTCGTGTCTTGGTCGACGAGTTCCGACGTGACGCCGTGATCCGAACGAACCCACCAGGTTTGCACGGAAACTGTACGACGTTTGCCCCAATGTTCTCGAAACAAATTCAGTAGATGATTGATCTGCGTATGCATTTCCTCGGTTGCGGTAATCAGCAGGGTATTGCCAAGGAATTTGACTCGAGCCGAAGTCGCCGACTCGCCCCACATTTCGGGTTTCACCGTTGCTTCGATCGTTTCGACCAGTTGTTGCATGGTGACCTGTGCCGACTGCGTGTTTAGATTTTGAACTTCCTGAATCGGTCCCCCAAACTGTGTTGGAGGAAGATTAAACACACCGCCGCCTCCACCACCACCAAAGCCGCCACCGCCGCCCTGACCACCGCCACCAAAACCACCGCCGCCACGTTGCTGGGCTGGCGAAACGGCAAATAATCGCCGACCGGATTCAAATTCATCTAACTTGACCGCCGGGTAGTTAGGGGAGACGGCAAACAGGTCACTCAGATCGTAGAGTCGAATTTGCAAGTCGATGTCTTGTTCGTACAGGCGCGGATTTCGTCTCACGATTTGCCGTCCAACGTCTCGTACGCGCTCGCTCGATTCTGCAACGTTCTCAATTTTTCCTTGCTTGGTCGTTTCTTGTTTTAGCTGCGCCTGAAGTTGAGCGACTTGTCGCTGAAGTTCGGCGAATGATTTTTCGTCTTGTGGCTTTCCGATTACTGCGGCGTTCACTCCCAGTAGCATCGTAATAGCCAACGTAGTGCACCATAAATAAGGACTTCGCATCTAGATTCCTCCTAAAAAACTCGGCATTGACTCTGTCACAATCTTGGCTTGAACAACTACCGCACACCGATTGAGGTACCGGCATTCACGTTCACGACCAGTCAAATAACGAAACTTGACGTCATTTACGCAAATCAAATGCCAATTCACTTTATCCAAGTGGACGCCGTCTGACAGGTTATGCCTGACGAAACATACCGCCGACCCAAGTCACAAAAACAACTGAATGAGTGTAAAAAAACGCAACACTTTGGCTCTCGAGGCTGTGGCGAAACGCTACAAACTCAACAGGCAAAGCGATTGAAATTGTCAAACACTTGCAACAAACATCATTTCTGTCGTTTGACCAGCAACACAATGCGGGGCCAATCTGCTAAAATCCGGAATTGGACTTCTTTACCTTTACTGGATGATCTTGATGGCTGACGCGGCTTTGGAACGTTACGTAGAACTCAAACGACAAATTTCAAAACTTGAGAATGAGTTAGACGACCTCAAGGATTCGATCTTCAAATCGGTCGACACTGCTGGAGGCGAGATTGCTGCGGAAGGTTACGTATTGAAAACTCAAAAACGTCCCAAATACAAATACTCGGACGAATACGAAACGAAAAACAAAGAACTAAAAGAACTCAAAAAAGAGGAAGTTAAAAATGGAACGGCCGTGATCGATGGCTACTCTGAGTTCGTTACTTTGAAATTCAAAGACTAACGCGATCATTTGGATCGCCGGAATACGAGCCTTACCGAGCTTGAAAGAACGCTGCTTTCGTTGAGCGAAAGGCGATTATGTAGGTGGCGACAGTTGCCTCTGGCCTGTCTTATGCGGTGGTGGAGCGGCAACGCTTTTTATTGTGGCGGTCGTTAAAATTGACAACCACGAAATACACGAACAAACGAAAGACAGACGCGAGGTTTAAAGATCTCGGGTCAGCTGATTCCTAGTTGTTTGGTTTTCGTATATTTCGTTTCTTTCGCGGTTGTGAAAAGTTTCAAAGAGTTACCGTGCTGGCCGGCTTGTTTCGTGTGCGTATAACATTCCCCCTCGACCGGCGCGGAAGACCGGCTGGAAGCACCGTCCCCACCTCTTCTGGCCTTCGGCCTGAGGGGACTACGAACACACCACGAAAATATGCCAGCCTTGGAACCAAAGGAGACTGCGCCGCACGTTCCACATATTCCGAATGCCGCGTACCTCCGGCATATTCTCTACAAGCGCCATATAAATATATCAGTCAGGCGAGAACACTAAACAGTAACGCATTATTGTTTTCTACACCTCTTAGTAAAATTGCTAAATTTATCCTACCTATGTTTGATTCCTGACATAGAGTTCGAAAATGGAATCCTCGCATATTTCTCCCATTATTTTCGAAATTCAAACCAATGTTGTGTCACCCAAAATTGCGACGCAGGAAAGCCCTTTCAAATAAACGAAACCAGCGAAGCGGTGTTGTAACCGTCGAGTTCGCATTGTGCTTGCCTTTACTAGCGCTAATTTGCTTCGGATCGATTCAGGTAAGCAACACCATTTTGCTACGGCACAAATCAGTTACGACGCTAGAAATCGGAACGCTCGACTTCATGCTTGGTAACGTAGCGCAAGAAGATTTGAAAACTCACATCGAAGATCTCTCCACAAATTTTGAGATGGTCGATGTCGTCGCAACGGTAACCGAAGAAGTTATCAATGGTAATAACTACCTGAGAGTCGAGTTGAATGTTCCCATTTCACAAAACATCACTTCGCCAAACTTTGTACAAGCCGCTCCGGACCTCACAACGAGTATTTTGGTATACCGTCCGTAAGCCATACAGCCAACACCTTTCACCGTTGCGCACTCAATTTAACATCACTACCCGACACAGGGGACTATCATGAATCGCCACCAGCGTTTTCGAACCCACTCAAATTCGCCAAAGCAGCAGCGAAATGGCTCAATCGTTGTTCTCACCGCTGTTTCGTTGGTGGTCTTGTTAATTTTCGCAGCGTTTCTTGTTGACATTGCCTGGATGGCAACGATTGAATCTGAAGCTCAATTGGCGTCAGACATCTCAACGCGGGGGGCGATGAACGCTTTCGTGAACGATCGGTCGAATGATTCATACGACGCTCGAGTTGCGAAAGCACAGGCGGTAGGAGAAACCCTGTTTGAGAACATAGATGTCGGTCGTGGCCCTCTAGATATTGATCCCAAATCGTTTGTATTTGGCGTGCGAGATGACAACGGAAACTTCACAGCGAGCACGAACAAATTTGCTAACGCCGTGGAACTTGATCTGCCAAACGTTAAGCCAGACGGGTTTGGATTATTTCTAGCACCACTGTTCGGCGTTGATCACTTCAACACCTCACCGAGCACGACGGTTGCCTCTAGCTCAATTGACGTAGTGCTGTGCCTGGACATCTCAAGGTCGATGGCTTGGCGTTTGGACGCCAACCAACCGCCTGCCTCAATCGGCACCATTGATGCACCGCCTGTTGAAGGCTCCCGCTGGATCGCATTGGTTGACTCGGTCAACAAGTTCTTGCAACAAGCGGAAGTACAATCTCCTTCGCTACGCATCTCGCTAGTCACTCTCGGCGGGGGCGTTTTCAAGAGAGTCCCTACACAGTGGGACACCACAACCACCCGGGTCCAAAATGAATTCGATTTTATCGGTGCCGCTGTCACCCCAATTGAGACGTCTCTGAATGAAATTTCAAGCGGAGTACTGGCTTGGCAAACACCTACTAGTGAAGCATTACAACTAACCAGAACGACTTTCCAAAACGGGAGCGACCCCAGCACTGATAAAATCTGCATTTTGTTGTCGGATGGTCTCGCCACGACAGGTTCACCTGTTGCAGCAGCTGACGCTCTTGGAGGCGACGGAGTGACCATTCACACAATCTACTTTGCTGGTGACCCAAAAGGCATACCACAACTTCAATCCGTCGCAAACTCTGGCGGTGGCCTGTTCTTGAACGCCGATAACGAGACGCAACTGGACAATGCGTTTGGACAAATTCTGACGTCACTTTCTGTCAGCATTGTCGATTAATAGAAATTTACAAACCGAGTTTAGAACACTCCCACGCAATATATTTTTGAAACAACAACCCCATGAACAACAGAAAACACAGACGCAGACACGGCGTAACCACGGTTGAAATGGCAATTGTCTTGCCTATTTTCTTAGGCATTCTATTTACATTCATCGAGATTTCACGGTTAGCGTTCGCCGTCAACACGACTCAAGTCGCTTTGATCAAATCCACGCGATTCTTATCTTTGCAGTCCGCAGTTGCCCAAGACGGAGAAGACGCAGCCGTGAACTACTTAACGCGTTTAGGTTTCGATGCAGACAATATCGACGTTACCGTCACACCCGCGGAAATAAACCAGTCCACTCCTGAAGTCACGGTAAATATTCGACTGAACATGCAACCTCTACCCTACGTGGTTGAAAGATCGCTAACGCGAAGTCGAGAGTAAGCATAAACGCAGCCCACACGAGCCAAAAAATTGTTGCAACTGCTCAGAAGCACCGCATTAACCATGCGGTGCTTTTTTTGTTGTGGGCAGATTATTTTGACCCAAAAATGTCTACTCAGTTTTGGCTTCCGTTTCATTCAAACGATCGATCCACTCGCCGTGCTGACGTTTGATTTCCTTTTTCGAAGGGTCGTTGGCTAA
This sequence comes from uncultured Pirellulaceae bacterium, assembly GCA_964555525.1. Classification (GTDB taxonomy): domain Bacteria; phylum Planctomycetota; class Planctomycetia; order Pirellulales; family Pirellulaceae; genus Mariniblastus. The sequence continues at coordinate 8,371 of CAZKTR010000027.1, read as the reverse complement.
GTTGTGCCATTCATGGGGATCGCTCTCGTGATCGTAAAGTTCTTCGGAGCCATCCTTATAACGAATGTAGCGATAACGATCCGAGCGTACCGTGTGATTGCCAGCGGTAGTTGAAGTGAGTGCCGGACGTTTCCAAGACCCTTCCGGATTCTGTAGCAACCGTCGAAAACTCTCACCCTGCAAGTTACTGGGCGGTTCCAATTCACAGAGATCCGCAATCGTTGGGTAGATATCGATCAAGCCAACCGTTCGCTTTGAAATGTTACCATTACCAGAAGCATTAGGGGCCCGAACAATCAACAAACTACGAGTCGACTCTTCCCACGGCATCCACTTTCGCCAATGATTCTTTTCCCCCAAGTGCCAACCGTGATCCGAACATAAAATAACAATCGTGTTGTCAGCGTAGGGACTCTTGTCAAGCTGATCTAGTACTTGCCCGACGCAATCGTCGACTAGAGCAACACAGGCATGGTAGGCGTGCACAAGTTCGCGACGGTAAGTCGGGCTGTACTGCTTCACTGCTTCCTCAGCAATGATCTTTTGGCGGTCCAAGACCCAGCGTCGGCCAATCTCGGGAACGTCGTCCAAATCATTTTCAAGCACTTTCGGTAGCGTCAAGCTGTCGCGATCAAACTGATCAAAATATCGCTTGGGCGCGGTCATCGGCACGTGAGGCTTGTAGAACCCCAAGGCCAAAAAGAACGGCTGGTCATACTCACGATTCAGTTTTTCGATTCCCCAAGCAGCGATCTTTTCGTCAGGCATGCCGCCGACTTCGATATCCAACGCGGCCCATGCCAAGGAGTCCTTTGCGTCTTTGCCAAAGCGCTTTGTAAACTGCCGGCCTTCGGGCGGTACAGGCCCCCAGCGCAACGTCTTGGGGCCGATCTCGTCCCAGCGAGATCTCTTGCCGTGGTCTTTGTGATAAATTTTCCCCATGCACATCGTGCGATAGCCATGCTCACCTAACCAAACCGGCAGGTGCTTTGCGTTCGTGTAAGCTTCTGTGGCAGACTTCAACTTGTTACCATAAATGCCCGTTTTGGATGCATACATGCCGGTCATAAAGGACTCGCGCGAGGCGCTGCACAACGCGACTTGACAATGAGCATTGCTAAAAAGCACGCTTTGCTGAGCCAGTCGATCGAGGTTCGGAGTTTGGGCGTCTGGATTGCCTCCCAAGCAGCCAACCCAATCATTGAGATCGTCTACGGTAATGAAAAGAATGTTTGGACGTTGTTGGCGATTCGATCTACTTGCCGAACCATTGTTGTTTTCTTTCGGATCAACTACCGCCGCGGTTTTGGCCGACGCCGGCTTGATTAACTTTCTCATTTGTTTCGCATAGCGAGTACCCATCAACAACTGACTGGCCGCATCAAAGTGGGTGCCTGGATCCCACGTTGTTGTACCTTCAGACGTTACTAAGCCAACCGTGGAATTTGCTTTGGCAACGTTTTGAATCGCTTTACGGACTTTGTCACGATTTCCATTGTCGAACACTTCTCCAACAACGACCGGCAGAGCCGGAACCCTAACGTCTTCTCGAACGCGTTTTATAAATTTCTCCAAACGAGAACTATAAAGCTTGGCTTTCTTTGCATCTGATTCACCTTGATGCCAGAGCAACCCTCGGATCGTGTAAGTGTCACCGCGTTTAGTTAGATCAGCTGTCGCCAACTTAATGGTTTTTATAAAATCTCGATACTGAGGACCCTGGCTTTCTGTATCACCTTTTTCACCGGGCTTCCAATCCGAACGCAAGTTCGTTCCACCTTTGGAGCCTTTGATCAATGCCAGCTTGGTGTTCGGCTGAGCCTTAACCATCGCGTGCGCAAACCCAATTTCGATACCAAACGTCGGCGATGGAAGCTCGCCTTTGAATTTTGGTGGCCGGCTGTAGCCAGGCTTTAACGGCTGCCAACCGTCACTCGTAAACGGCGGGTTGCGATAGTAGATAATCGCCTGCTCCATCGGCTTCTGCTGCGAATCCGATAGATCACTTACCTTCCCACGACCATCCATATTGGATTGACCAGCCAACAAGTAAATGTCGTAGTGCTCCGCAACGCACGCCGACTGACTGCCCAACACGAATGCGGCCAATAACAGGCCACCCAAAATCGATCGAAAAGTAATTGTTGAAAAAGTTTGGAGCATCGTGATTCTCTAGTAGGGAGGATACGGCGAACTAAAACGCACTGATAATTTTTTTAAAGTTCAGTAATAGAATAAAACGGCCTTTCCGCACGTCAATACTCTACCAGTAACTGCCCGAAAGTTCTCGATCACAGCTATATTTTTAAAAATCATTTTCTAAGCTGGAGCTTTAACGCTTACCTTAGTAGGTAAAAGCGAACAATTGCCGGCCAGCTGAACCCCCAAAACCCAAACGTATTGGAACCCCATGAAAATCAGTTCACTCACCCTATCGCTCGCCTTTGGGTTTTTTGCGATCCTTTTCAACGGCGAAGTTAGTGCCATTCAAGGCAGCCAATCTCATGTTCCCGAAACAACGAGGGCAGAAGCGCCCAAAAAAGACGCCGAGCGACCGAACATTGTCGTCTTCCTTGCCGACGACATGGGCTGGGGGGACTCAGCAGCCTACGGTCACAAAATCACCAAAACACCAAACATTGATAAATTGGCCGCTGAAGGTATGAAGTTCACTCAGGGATACTCGGCCTGCGGAGTTTGCTCGCCGTCGCGATCGGCGATACTGACCGGACGCACTCCTTATCGAAATGGCGTTTGGCGACACCTTTCGGGAAACCACGAAGCCCATTTGCGAGCCAGCGAAATCACTTACCCGAAGCTTCTCAAAGAAATCGGCTACGCCACCTGTCACGTTGGAAAATGGCACCTACTTTCCAAACAGCAATTCAACAAACCGGACTACCCCCAACCGGACAAGCACGGCTACGACTACTGGCTGGCGACGCATAACAATGCGAACCCCAGCCACAAGCACCCCAACAACTTTATTCGCAACGGCAAACCCGTCGGCGAAACCAACAGCTACTCGGCCCCGTTTGTTGCCGACGAGGCGATCAAGTGGCTAACAGAGATCCGCGACCCAGCAAAACCATTTGCCCTTTCGGTTTGGGTCCACGAGCCACACAAACCAATTGCTACCGACATAAAATTTTCACAACAGTACGAAGGGCAAAGCAATCGAAACAAAACCTATTTCGGCAACATCTCTCAACTGGACTACGCATTAGGCAAAGTTATGGAGACACTTGAAGCACAGGGCGTTGCCGAAAACACACTGTTGATTTTCAGTTCCGACAACGGTCCGATCCTTGGAGTTGGCGGTTCTAGCGGCGGACTCCGTGGCAATAAGCGAAGCGATTTTGAAGGCGGAATTCGTGTACCGTTTATCGCCAAGTGGCCCGGTCACATTAAACCCGGGAGCGTCAACGACACTCCGGTGATCGGAACCGATATTTTTGCTACCGTGCTGGACATTGTTAACATTCCGCTGCCCACGGATCGAACCATTGATGGGGCCAGCATGCTGCCTGTTTTTGCAGGCAAGCCGGCCGATCGAAAAATACCGATGTTTTGGAGAACTCACGTGTCATCCGCCCAAGACCGTGTTGCCGTTCGAGTTGGCGATTGGAAAATTGTGGCAAACGACACATTGACCAAGTTTATGCTATTCAATGTCAAAAAAGACTGGCAAGAAAAAAACAACTTAGCGACTTCCGAACCTGAAAAGCTTGCCGAAATGAAAGCAACCTTGCTAAAAACCTGGGAGGACATCGTCAAAGAAGGCCCTAACCATTGGTGGGAAGGGGAGCGGAACAAAGCGAAGGCCGAAGCGAAGTTGCCTTACTGATCGCTCAAGTAAAACTTAGGTTTGTTACTTTTCAACAAACGGCTTTCCACCGTTCCATTTCAACTCAAATACCAAAGAATCAGTTGGCCCCGAAATATCGGCCGTAAGTCCTGACTCAGCAACGCTCGCATATTTTTTTGGTGCCCACCACTTTATCCCCTTTTGCCCTAGAGATTCTGTCGCGGTTATTTCAACTTGATGCAGGCAAGCAAACGCTCCATCGTTCAATTCATAGCAACTCAACGAAAAATTACCGTTTTCATCCAAATTGCCAGAGGACGATCGGTTTCCAGACGGTAGAAAACGAACTACACCGTGTTGGAGAGGTTTGCCATCAACTGTCACCGTTCCGCTTACTTTGACCAGCCCGGCAGTCTTATCGCTGCACCCGGAAATTGAAAAACAAAAAACGAAACACAGCAACATTGCAGCGAACAACTTCATATCAAATCCTCAAATCACAATCTGTAGTGCGAAAAGACTAGCACGGTTTTTCTCAGCACTAGCTTAAAATTCCCCAACCACTTCGCCGAGGTTGCGAGAGGAAAGTGCCCGGTAGGTTATCAAATCAATCGATTCTGCAATGAAAACTGTGTGTCCGTCGCTAAATCCGAACAGAGCACCACCTGGATGTTCGCTAATGAATGCACCATTGGCGCTAGGTGTACGACTGTTGCCGACAACGGACCCTAGTCCAGGAGGTGTGTTCAAAGGATTCTCGGTGCTGCGCATGCTTGAGGTGTGACGGTCAGCAAAACTCCAGATGTTGTATTGATCCATATCGTTTTTGTCACCCATTGCAGCTTCTCCCACCCAAAATGTATTGCTCGTGCCATCGGAGATTTCAGCGAGGGTTACGGACATGCGATAGAGAGCCAAGCCGTCATTGGCAAACTTGACAGGGTCAACCACCCCAAAACTAGGCCCTCGAGTTCCGGTACATAATGCGTAACTTCCGACGGCCGGCAGCACAGGCGTGAAGCCAGTATATCCTGTAAAGTTGTCGTCAGCTTGAGACTCAGCACTGTTACTTGGGCAATTAAAAACACTTAGTGAGGTGCCGACCGCTTCCACCTTGATCGGATCACCTAAAAAATCGGCGTGTAGAGTGTCTGGTCCGCTGTTTATGATTGTCCAAGCAGCGTCCAACTCGTCCAATTCCAGCAATTCGAAAAGGTTATTGTTTTCCAGCTGGGGGAGGAGGATGGCAAAACCGCTTGCCCCGTTTCCAAAAGTAGCTGCACAGAAATTCGGGTCAGCCGTTGACGCATCGCCAAAGTCGCAGCCCAGTCGTCCAGGCGGAAGCTTACTGTTGGCAGATTCGTAATTAAGGGCTGCCAAAGAAATTTGGCGAAGGTTGTTCGCACATTGAATTCGACGGGCAGCTTCACGGACAGCCTGCACGGCAGGCAGCAACATTCCTATCAAGATACCTATGATTGCGATCACTACTAGTAATTCAACCAGCGTAAATCCGGCCGACTGATAAAAAGATGACTTCTTCATCGTTGCTAGCCCCTAAGGTATTTCACGTAAAACTATACATTTATGATACTGAATAGTAACACACACCGATGGTAATAGCAACAGAATCCTCTACCAATGGTGTTTTCCAATGGTGTTTTTTGTGTTCCGTTAAGAAGTAACTACGAATCCTGCAAAAGTGTTGCGCTTCAGGACTCGTTGGTTGTCTCGTCCACTACGTCGTTACGTCCAAGCGGTTGCTGCAAATCAGTACTGGCTGATGTTTTCTGCCTGCCTCGCATTCGCATTGGATTTAAATTATCTTGTTCAAAAATAAACTTGCCTGCAATCGAATCTTCGCAAACTTTCATTATGCCGACAATATATAAGCACTGTAAAAAAAAAATGTCATTGATTTTTAAGTTGCTGATCGCGATGACAGTCTTGACCTGGAGTGCGGCGTCTGCACTGGCTCAAGAAACATCCAACACGCCCGAAGATTCACAACGCCCCAACGTGATTTTGATCTTTGCTGACGACCTAGGCCTAGGCTTGCTTGGTTGCAATGGCCAGCAAGTCATCAAGACTCCCAACATCGACCGTTTGGCGCAGCAAGGAATGAAGTTCACTAACTATTACGGGGCCGTGTACTGCGCCCCGGCTCGCTGGACATTGCTGACGGGAATGCACGATGGCCGGAACGGAGGTTGGAAACAAACCCGCCCTGGACTGCCGATTCGGCGAGACTCTGGGAAGATCACCGAAGAAGAGTACCAAGCTCAATTTGAAAAACTCAAATCGTCAGCCAACCCAATCGCCGACAACGAAGTATTCCTCGCGCAGATCGCTCAACAAGCCGGATACAAAACTGCTCAATTCGGAAAACTTGATCGCGGTTTTCTAACTTGGCACGAACGAGTTAAACGTTTTGGCTGGGATTTTTACGAAGGCTATTTCGACCACCGCAGATGCCATGGTTTTTTCCCGCCCTACCTGTGGCGCAACGGAGAAAAATTTGAGTTACCGGGTAACACCATGCCCGATTGCGGCAAGACGTCCGAACAAGGCAATGAAGCGATTGGCTTCGGCGGCGAAACTTACTCGCAAAACGTATTCATTGAAGGCATTTTGAAATACTTGCGCGAACATAAAGACGAACCATTCTTTTTGTATCACCCAACACAGCTACCTCATGGGCCAGTCTCAATTCCGAAACTACATCCGGACTTCGCAGACCACCCAACCTTTTCACTGGCCGAAAAGAAGTACGCATCGATGGTCAAGATGCTCGACGACCACGTTGGGTTAATCATGGCCGAACTTAAAACTCTTGGCATCGATGACAACACGATGGTTGTGTTTACTTCCGACAACGGACACGAGCTTTACTATGGCCCCAAACCAAACTACAAAAAACAGCAACTGTCCGACGACCAGCCAGCGAATTTGACGGATAAGAAGTGGCGAACTCGAGAACATGGCGATGTGTTTGATGGCGCCGGTGGACGAGCCGGGCTCAAACGAAGTGCCTACCAAGGTGGGATGCAATGTCCGTTGATCGTGCGCTGGCCCGAAAAAGTCGCAGCAGGCACCGAAACAGCGATCCTCAGCTCGCACTACGATTTCTTGCCGACACTTGCGGAAATTGTCGGCAGCAAAACACCCGCAGGAAAAGACGGAATCTCTTACCTGCCGACGCTACTTGGCCGCCCGCAAAAATCCCTTCACGATTTCATCTTTGTCAACAACCAATTCAACAACATGGGCAGCCGAGCGTTGATCATGCAAGACGGCTTTAAACTGGTCGAGTCCAACCGAAAAGAAAGACATTTTCAGCTATACAATATTTTGCAGGACAACCAAGAGCGTACCGACTTGGCTGCCGAGTACCCAGACAAAGTCAAGCTGCTGATCGAAATCATGCAGCAAGAAACCAACTCTGCCCGGCCTGACCTTCAGCCCTAGCTCTAACGAATCGATTTACGAACTTGCTGCTAGTGGATGGGTCGGCAATTCGATCCGATCGCGCAGACTTTTGATCTTTTTCAGATGAGCGATGACGTCGTCGATTTGGGTGCTCTTTGAGGCATTTTCCAGATCTACTGCGGGCCTTGAAAACTGAGGGTAGCCGCAGGTCCCGCCAGCCCCTTTGAGCCAGTGAGCCAGCTCCGCTAGTTCAGCAAAGTTTTGCGCTTCAGCTGCTCGCTCCATTTCCTCATGCTTGGCATCCAAAGCGTGACCAAAATCGGCAAGGATTTCATAGAATTCGACATCTTCCACCGGCAGCGTCGATCGAATCGGCGACACGTCGACCACGATCTTCTCAGTTACCTGTATCTGTTTTGAATCGAAAGTGGCAGGCGTCTGCAGCGAATTAAGGACTCGGTCGATCATCGAGCTTTCTAAACGTGATCCGCTGAGAGCAATTTCTTGCAATACACTTTGGCATTCACTGGCACAATGATGGTTATCAACTGATAGTGCAAGCTTATTCATTTCAGAAACCGCATCAGCAAAATCGCTAACGCTATTGTCTGCAAAAGCGCTTTCGAGCCGGACCAAATTGGCTCGAGACGATGCTTCAAAGTCTGCCTTAGCTTCAATATCCTTTGCATTTCGTACAGATTCGTTGCTTGTCAGTGGCTTTACCGACTTCACGGTGGCAGCTGGCGTCACTTCCTCTTGGTCTCGTTCAGCAACTTGTGGCAAATGGCTTAAGTAAGGAACAAGAGTTTGCAACAACGAGTCAATTTCAACCGGTTTCGGAATGAAGTCATCGCAACCGGCGACACGACATTTTTCTTTGTCACCTAACATCGTATTGGCTGTCAACGCGATAACGGTTTTTTTGTAACCTGCTTGGCGAAGCTTTGACGTGGCTTGGTATCCGTCCATCACCGGCATTTGCATATCCATTAGGACGACATCAAAATCTCCCGCCAATGCGAGATCGTGGCCTTCTTTTCCGTTGACCGCCTCTGTGATCGAACAGCCGGCCTTTTCCAAAACCAGCTTAATCAACTTTCGGTTAGCCCGACCATCGTCCACCAACAAAATATT
>CAZKTR010000026.1:0-18632 GCA_964555525.1 uncultured Pirellulaceae bacterium | reverse complement strand
CATTTAATTATAATCAGGATAGAGCAGAGCGGGCAGGCCAGTGCTTGATTCGCGACTTCAAAAACAATACAGTTAAGGGTCTTGTCTTCGCTTGATATTGCAAGCGGCCCGAGCTTTTTTTGATGCGAATGATCTTCAGCCATTTAGTGAAAGGGCGAAGTTGTGTTCAGTGAAATTGAAATGTCTAGTGGTGTTGTGAAGCGAAAGGCCTTCACGCTCGTCGAACTGCTAGTAGTGATCGCCATCATAGGCATTCTAATCGGTATGTTGTTGCCGGCAGTCCAGAGCGTACGCGAGGCGGCGCGGCAGTCGTCTTGTAAAAATAATTTGCATCAGCTTGCCATCGGTTGTTTGAATTACGAATCCGCCCACGAGCGTTTTCCTCAAGGCTGCGTGATGGGGCAGGGGGCTGGTTGGTCAGCTTACATCTTGCCACACCTCGATCAAAAGTCGTTGTTCGACCAAATTGATTTAACTGACAATTCAACCGCGCCCTCAGGGGCCGGTAATGCCAGTCATTGGACCAACGGTCCCAATGAAGCTGCTTGCGCGACTTTCCTGCCGGTTTTCCGCTGCCCAAGTGACCCAGTGCCCGAACATATTGACAGTGGTGGCTTCGCCGGGATTGCTCAACGAGTTCCTTCCAGCTATCTGGGAGTAGGCAGTGGCACAACGGATAACCATAGCGACTTTTACTTTACGTCGCCGCGAACCAAAGCCGAAGTAAACGACGCTCGTAGTGGAATGCTGGTGCCTAACCAGAGTGCCGCTTACTACGGAGAGTTTCGATTAAAGTCCGTCGTTACTTTCGCAGACTGTTCCGACGGGGCATCCAACACGCTGCTGGTAGGAGAGTCGGTTTTTGATACCTCGGACTTCATGGGGACCACAAAGGGAATCGACCATTGGTATATCGGGTCCCCTCAAATCGATTTTAATATTGAGATGTCAGAGTTTTTAGGTTCAACGGTAATTCCGTTGAACATGTACCACCAGTATTCAGACGAGCGGCTGGCCTCAGTTAGTAGCGGTTCGCGGGCGTCGTTGTTTAGGGAGATGGGGTTTGGGTTTGCCAGTTGGCATGCTGGTAATGGAGTAAACTTTAGTTTCGCCGATGGATCGACACGTTATTTGTCGGCAAACATCGATACCGATGTTTATCGAAGCCTCGGTAATCGCGAAGACGGAAACACGGTCACGTCCTTTTAGTGTTCCCTGTCAACGGATCAGTGGATGCTGTTTTACGATCAGATTGAAAGAACCAAAAGCGAGCGATTATGATGCTACAGAAAATCCTACTCGGTTTGCTCGCCAGTGTCTTGTTGTTGCTCAGTGGCTGCCCAGATTATTCTCACTTGAATGACGTCCCCGATTACAGCACGATGACCGATGGTGGTGGTGAGGTCGAAGGCGAGTCGGTACCGTAGGTTTCAAGGGCGGTGCTCCGCCAGTTTCATCTCGTTGACACGCCCGCAATCTTGTTCCAAGGCTCTGCCTTGGAACGCATTGCCCCCGTGGCTCTGCCGCATCCATCTCCCACGAAACCAAGCATCTTTCAGGTTTTTCTTGTCTAGGGCCACGTGATTGATCTGATTCCATGTGTTTGCCTGTGGGATTGCAGAGATGTTGTTACACTGCCGATAGAGCATTGCAAGCAATGATCGCAGCAATAGCTTTCAAACAGGTGATTCCACAAGGAGATATGAAGATGACGATTGGCGTAGGCACGAGTGATAAACAGTCAGCGATGGACTCGCTATCCAACATGACAGGCAGCGTTGTGCCGATTTCAGACGACGAGTTTCGCCAGCGTCTGAAAGCATTGCAGGCTCAGATACGAGAGTCTGGAGCGGCGGCGGTTTATTTGCATGCCGGTACGAACCTGTATTACTTCACTGGTTTGCGGTGGGGTGCCAGCGAGCGGATGGTGGCGGCGATCATTCCGGCCGAAGGCGAGATCTGCTACGTCGCGCCGAAGTTTGAATTGGATACGCTACGGGACTACTGGAAAATGCCCGCCACGATTCATGCTTGGGAAGAGCACGAAAGTCCCTACGAGTTGGTCAGCCAGATCATGTCTTCGCTTGGTGATACGCTGCTGATTGATGAAGTAACGCCTTACTTCATCGTTAATGGAATCCAGCAAGCTAATTCCCAGTTGAAACTTGGGCATGCTCAGCCACTGACTCAAAATCAACGCAGCCGAAAATCGCCTGCGGAGATCGCGATCATCAAGCGGGCTCATGAAATGACTTTGGCGGTGCACCAAGCGGCAGCGTCGATGCTCAAGCCGGGAATTACCACGGGCGAGGTGGTCGAATTTATTGATAAGGCTCATCGCGTCGTTGGCGCACCGAGAGGTTCGTACTTTTGCATTGTTTTGTTTGGCGTTGCGACATCGTTCCCGCACGGTGTAAAGGATCCACAAACGCTCAAGGCCGATGACTGGGTTTTGATTGATACCGGATGTTTGGTCGAAGGTTACAACTCGGACATTACGCGAAGTTTTGCTTTTGGAAATTTCACTGATCGTCACAAAGAAATCTGGGATATCGAAAAGACCGCTCAAGTGGCAGCCTTTGATGCTGCGAAACTCGGTGAGCCATGCGAAGTATGCGACAACGCCGCGCGGCAGGCGATTCAAGCGGCTGGCTACGGGCCAGATTATCAGCTACCTGGTTTGCCTCATCGCACAGGCCACGGCTGTGGTTTGGACATTCATGAAGCACCGAACTTAGTCCGCGGCGAACTCACGCCACTGGCCGAAGGGATGGTCTTTAGTAGCGAACCGATGATGGTGGTGCCCGATGAGTTCGGCGTTCGTTTGGAGGATCATTTCTGGATGTCAAAAGATGGACCAAAATGGTTTACCGAACCATCGTCTTCGATTGAAAATCCGTTCGGGCTATAGTCAGTCGGCTTTGGCCGAAAAGGTGGCGACAGTTGCCTCTGGCCTGTCTACGCGCCGGGCCGAGCAACCAGGCTTCCTATTTCAAGCCATCACATTTTCAGACGGCTCTCAATAATGCGTTCGGCTGACGATGCGCACAAGACCGGCTGGAAGCACCGTCGCCACCTCGCCACCTAAAGGTGGCGACATGAATCAACAAAAAACGCACCTGGAAACGATTGGCGTTTCCAGGTGCGTTGAATGGTTTAATTTTCTTTTCGCGATTCCGCAGTGAGTGACCTTACTCGGCGGCAATGGTTGCTAGTTGCTTCAATGCGTCCAGCATTCCTAGCAAATCTTCGCGAGTGCACTCTTCCCACTCAGTGGCTTTGTGCTTGATGATCGCAACCTTGAAGGCACTCGCCGCGTCCATCACGTCATCGGGCAAGCTCGTGAAAGCCTCGAACGGTTTGATTGCGTGTGGCTTGGGGGCAGCCGGCTCATCGCTGTCTGAATCAGCGGATGATTTGCTGGAATCAGCCGACGACTTGCTGCCTGAGTTGGGTGAATCTTGGTCACCCCAGTCAGGGCCTTCGTGAACAGGGCCTTCGATGTAATCGCGATCATTGTTGCGAGGTTTTTCCGACAGCGAAAGCGACTGAGTTTCCTCGTTGATTTCGGTTGAGACGATTTCGCCTTCGGCCGGTTTGTCGCCGACTTTGCCGAGTGTCTCCCAGCGTTCTTTCCGCATTCCCGAAACCGACCATTTGTTTTGGACGGCACCTTCGAGCCACATTTCCGCGTCGTCCCAGTCTAGGGCCGCATAGAAATGGCTCCAGAAGATTCCGTCGTACTCACCAAACACGTGCCCAAAGCGATCGTAGCAGCGACGTAAGCGACCCACGTGCTGCGGCGTCACTCCACCGACTAGCTGGCTCCACGCTTCGTCGGAGTATTCGTTAGCCTTCACACCTTTGTGTTCGAGCTGTTTACGCCATAGGCAGATGATCTGGCCTTTGTCCCAGTTCGTCGTCGAAACCAGCGTGTTCCATTGGCCAATGAATGGCTTTGACTCAGTCGTGGTCTTTTTGCTGATGGTGATAAGGTTGGGATTGTCGACGGGTAGGGTAGGGGACTCGCTGGGCATGGGCATCCTGTTCCGATTCTTGTTTTGATGTTTCTAGAGGTGCCAATCCGTCTCCGTTGGGTCGTCTGTGGCACAGCACCAAAGGTACCGCTGTTGAGTTTTCATAGAAGCCAAAAAACCGTTTTCTAGCTCGGTTTTCGAATGCTCAGAAGGAACAAAAGAAACAGCCCTGAAAGTTCGCCATTTAAGCAAAGTTGACAACCAATTTTTCCGGCGGTGGCCGGCCAGTTACTAGGCAACCGGGCGTTTGTTCGTGGATAACGTGTCAGCAAAACAAGAAGAACAAGCGAATCTGATAAACTCTAACGAATTCAGTTGCTTGTCGCGTCTGGAGCTTGCCATCAGTGGAGCTAGGGAATAGGAACCACCGATAAACACAGATGGGCACTGGTGAAGAACCAATCATCGATCCGCGTTGATCTGTGTCCATCCGTGGTTGCAAAAGAAGGTCCACCTGGGTTTGTTGTGCGGCTGGCTAGTTCTTCAGCAGTTTTAAGAGTCGATCGGGTGCCATGCTTCACGGCTTTGAGGTGAAGAGTTTTTACTGAGTGTTTGCATGCTTACGCGTTGGATGTGTTTTTGGAGAAGTCCCGTGAGCATGTTTTTTTGAGGGCATGTTCTAGAATTTATCCATTTCCGATCGCGTAAACATGGCACCCTCGCTGGTGTTTCTTGGGCTGAAGCTTTAGAAGTTCTCGCCGGTGCCTTTGGTCAGCGCCATGAACGCCGACTCGAGATTGACTTCCTCTTCTTGGAATAGATTTAAGCGGAAGCCTTCGTTGATTAATTCGGTCGGCAGGTGATCGTAGTTGGTAACTTCTTTTTTGAGTGTCACCAATAAAAATCCGTCGCCAGGAACGACCGACTCGGTATCGTTGTGGCCATCCAAAAACTTGGTCGCTCGCTCTGCATCTTCGGACACGCCAACGTGTAAAATCACTTGGTCGCGGACTTTGCGAATCACTTCAGACACTTCATCGGAAAAGCTCATCACACCTCGGTCGATGATTCCAATCTTGTTACAGACGTCGGCGAGTTCTGGCAAAATGTGGCTAGAGACAATGATCGTCTTTCCAGTTTTTCCAAGCCGTCGCAATAGGTTTCGCATCTCGATTCTGGCTCGCGGATCCAAACCACTTAGCGGTTCGTCCAATAACAGCACTTGCGGATCGTGCAGCAAAACTCGGGCTAAGCCTAGTCGTTGGGTTTGACCACGGGAGAGCGTGTTGGCGAAGGCGTCGCGTTTAAAGTCCAAGTCAACGACTTCCAGCATCTCGTTGCATTTTTTACGTCGGGCAGGCCCTTTGATACGATAAGCTGCTGCGAAGAACTCCAAGTACTCGATGACTTTCATGTCATCGTAGACGCCGAAAAAGTCGGGCATGTAACCGACCAAGCGACGGATTTCTTTGGGAGCATTGTAGATCGAGTGCCCACAAACATAGGCCTCGCCCCAAGAAGGTTCAGTGAGCGTTGAGATGATTCGCATCGTCGTGGTTTTGCCCGCACCGTTGGGGCCGATGAAACCAAACAAATCGCCTTGTTGTAGATCAAGTTCGATGCCTTTGATGGCGAACATGTCGCCATACTTCTTGGTTAGATTCTCGGTCTTGATCACGGGTCGAGTTTTCCTGTCGCTGGGGTTTCAAAGCTACTATCATGACATGCGGCGCGAAATTTCGGAAGTCGCCAGCGAATGAAGCTGGGTAAAGTTTTATGCTTTCCGAATGATGTGGGCCAAGCGTAGCGCTTGTTGATGGTCAGACCGATGCTGATACAAGTACAATACGGCTAAGCCAGCCTTTTGGTTCACGCTATACTTGGCTTTGTCCATCCAAAACCTTTCCAGCGATCGCCCATGACCACGCCTTTCGAACAACTGCAGCAAATCACCGATGACCAAGGAGTCGAAGCGGGCTTGGAATTCCTTGAGCAACATGTTCGTCGCAATCAGGATTACGCTCAGCTTTTTGAGGTTTTAAAAATGCGATTCCGGCACGCGATGGGCTTGCCGATTTTGTATTCCCAGGCTCGAGATAATCTTAGCGAGGCCGATCAGCGAAAATTGGAAGACGGTTTGTTCGCCGCCTGTCGTGAAGTCGGGACGTTGTTTTTTGAACAAGGTGATTTGGTTCGCGGTTGGAACTATTTGCAACTAGTCGGCGATCGGGAGCTAAATGAAAAGCTGATTCGCAATGTAATCTTGGATGATAAAAATACAGATGTCTTGATCGAACTCACGGTTTCGCAAGGTGTCGCCACCGAGTACGGATTTCGGTTGTTGTTACAGCGCTATGGTACCTGCGACGCGATTACGACTTTCGATCGAATTGCCCATGGGCTTGACATTGATTGTCAACGAGCGATGGCGGGTTCACTACTGGAGCATTTGTATGATGAGTTGGTCGGTAATTTGCTCGAATCGGTTCCGGAGCTTGCGTCGAGCGTCGGAGAAGCTCGATCGTTGGCGGCAATTTTAGACAGCGGTAAAATCGAATCCGGTGGGGATTGTGTGGTTGATGCAACGCACTTGGCTTCGGTGGTGCGGATTTCACGAATCGTGCATGCGCCGGAGTTGATTCAAAAGGCTTGGGAGCTGTCCCGTTTTGGTGATAGTTTGGCGGACGATTTGAAGTACCCTGGCGAAGTTCCGTTTGATGATGTGTATCCCGACCACTTGCGTTACTACGGGACCCTTTTAGGGCGAGACGTCGACGCGGGACTGGAACACTTTTGCAAGAAGATCGACCAGCATGATCCTGCGCAGTACGGTGGCATGCTGATCGAGACTTACATTGGATTGTTAGCGCGCATCGGACGTAACGATCAAGCGATCGATGTGCTGATTGAGCGGTTGCTGGGTAAGTATCCGCTATTTGGGATCGCTCCGAAGGCTCATGAGTTGGCTGAAACGGCTGAGCAAAAACAAAAGTTGCTTGAGCATTTTCGGAGTGAGTCGGATTTGTTAGGTTTCGGGCAAACGTTGCTGAGTTCCAAGTAGCTACGTCTCGCCAGAGCGTGGGGCGGAGAAGCGCCATCATGTCAGAGCGAAAGGCGACGATGTAGGTGGCGACAGTTGCCTCTGGCCTGTCTTGCGCGGTGGTGGAGCGGCAACACTTTTTATTGTGGCGGCAGGTGGGAACTTACAAGGAGTTACCGAGCTGGCTAACTTGTTTCGTGTTCGTATAACGTTTTCCCTCGGCCGGCGCGGAAGACCGGCTGGAAGCACCGTCGCCACCTCCTCCGGCCTTCGGCCTGAGAATACTACAAACACACCTTCTGTCAAAGGTAGCTACAAAAAAAGCAGCCATGCAAAACATGACTGCCTTAATGTTTTTTGTTGGCTTTTAAAACTACAACAAGTCCGCCACGTCTTCACGTTCGGCTTTTAGTTCCGCGTAAGTCGCGTCCATCTTCTCACGGCTGAAGGCGTCGATCTCGAGGCCTTGAACGATCGAGTAGTCACCGTCTTTACAGGTGCATGGGAAAGAGTAAATCACGCCAGGTTCGATACCGTAACTGCCGTCGCTGGGGACTGCCATCGAAACCCAGTCGTCTTGTGGGGTGCCCATCACCCAAGTGTTAATGTGATCGATGGCCGCGTTGGCAGCCGAAGCCGCGCTGGAGGCTCCTCGAGCTTCGATGATCGCGGCGCCACGTTTTTGCACGCACGGAATGAAGGTGTCTTTGTACCAATCGTCAGCGACCAATTCAGGTGCCGTTTTGTCGCCGATCTTAACGTCGCTGATGTCGGGATATTGAGTGGCCGAGTGGTTACCCCAGATAGTCATTTTGGTGATTTGGTTAGAAGGCGTACCCGTTTGTGTCGCGAGCTGACTGATGGCCCGGTTGTGATCCAAACGGGTCATCGCGTGGATGTTGCGAGGGTCGATTTTGGGAGCGTTGGCGGCGGTGATCAGGGCGTTGGTGTTGGCTGGGTTGCCAACGACCAATACTTTGATGTTTGGATTGGCGTTGTCGTTGATCGCCTTGCCTTGGGCGGAAAAGATCTTTGAGTTAGCGGTCAGTAAGTCCTTTCGCTCCATGCCTTTTTTGCGTGGCATCGCTCCGACTAGTAGAGCGTAGTCGGCGTCTTTGAAGCCAACGTTTGCATCATCGGTTGCGACAACACCAGCCAACAGTGGGAAAGCACAATCCTCAAGCTCCATCACGACGCCCTTCAAGGCATCCAGAGCTGGAGTGATCTCCAACAGTTGTAAAATCACGGGTTGGTCAGGACCAAGCATGGCCCCCGATGCGATGCGAAATAGCAGCCCGTAGCTAATGTTTCCTGCGGCTCCTGTGACAGTAACGCGAACGGGAGTCTTCATAATGTGTCCTCGAGAATTCAAAATGATCAATGAAATCGGTTTTGGCTTTTACTAAACTGGAATCGCCAAAAATGCAAACAAGAAATATCTACGTTGCAGTGGTTTTGTTCAAGCCTTAATCGCGGTCTAAAGCTTGGTTTATAACCGTTTCTTAGTAGTTTGAAGGTTGTCGTGCTCTTCAAAGGCTCCCGGCAATGTCCGCTTGGTTTATGTTCGCTTGTCTACAACGGGTTGATTCACCGGGGCGTTATTCCAATCCTGTGACGTCGATTTGATCGGGCAGGGTGTCCAGGATCGATTCTGTAGGCCGAGTTTGTTTTTTACTGAAGACTCGGTGGTAGGCGTACATGAACGCAATCAAAGCCGCGATGCCTCCGAACACCCAAGTGACTAAGTGGTTCATCCAAGACGCCGTTTCGATGACTTTGATGTCTCGCGTGATGATCAGCGGGCTGATTGTGGCGGAGGTGTTTGCTTGCTGGTTGATTTCGGCATCGTATTTCCAGATTCGGAAAAAAGTTCCGTCGATCGAAATCGCACTACCGCTGACGTCCTCTGGGGACAGCCCTTCGGGGAGTTGGGTGGCACAGATCGTAACCGGAAACCGTTTGTAAACGGCTTTGGCAGGACCGTCAGGAGTGTTCTCGGTCAACACGATCGCTTGGTCTAAATCAGGAAACACAAACATTTGGTAGAAGTGATCGATGCCGTACCGTTCACGCTTGTCTGGATCGCCGACTTTGACTCTCGTGCACGCTCGGCAGCGTGCGGTTAGCTCAACTCGCGCACCGATGTTCTCGGTTGATTTGGCGATAACGGACTTGATGGGTACTGCCGGTGGAATGTCGTGCCCCGTCCCGACGGTAGTTAGCATTTGGTAAAACGCATCGGCGTCCTTGGTTCCGAGGGCTTTGCCGTTGCAAGATTTTATTCGGTCCAGTTGAGCTATATCAAATCCAGTCGAAGCCAGTGCGACCATTTGTTTGTCCGCGGCTGATTCTTTTTTGGGGAACCAACCGAGGCGGTCAGCGATAAACACCAGCGTCGGTTGGTTGGCGCCGGTTGGTTGATCTGCCGGCCCAGCTTCCACGGGAGTACTGACCAACGCGCGGCAGTAAAGCAATCCAGTAACTTGGATCGAGGTATCGATCTCAGTCTCCAGCGGTAGTTGGCTGGGGATGGAACGAGTTAAGATCGTGCAGGGGATTGAGCTACCTGTTGAATCGGTTGCCAACGCAGTGCAGCGATAGAGGTGGTCGATCGAATCAGAAGTTGGAGGTGCGTCGGCGATGGGTACTTTTTGGATCTTGGTTAGGTTGGCAGAAAAACGAAACAGCCAAAAACGAAAGTCGATCGTCTCGTCTCGGGCTTGGGTCAGGCGGACGTCTTTCGAAAAGGCCGCAAAACGATCCAACGTGGCCGGTGATGCTTTTTGCAGTCGGTATAGCATGTTGACGACCGTTTTGGCTTGCGGGTCTAGTGGCAAGTCGTCTTTTGTGTCGAACGAGACACTGGCTGAGATTCCCGCAAGTTCGCGCGGGCTGTCGTCTTGGTACTGCATTGCCGTCGCCGGGGTCGTGACTGCAGTGGCCCAAAAAAACACGACAAGCATCCATATCGCTCGGTGCTGACGAACGCTTGATAGGGGGGATCGCTTAAGAGATGTCATCTTCGTGCTCCGAGATTGCTTGGATTTGCTCCAGATCGTTTTTGATCGAAGGGTCATCTTTTAAGTCACCTAAAAATATATTCAATTCTTCTTGCGACTTTTGGCTGGGCAGTCGTTTTCGGCTGACAGTCGATCGGACGGCATACCAAACGATGCCTACGGCGATGAGTGGGATCAGAGCCAGCAAGCCGGCCATGAGTTGGGGGCTGAGTTTTTGTTTTAAAACCGGGTGATCAGTGACTGGTGGCTTCATCTCAAAACTTTCAGCCAGGATTAAAGGGCTGTAGCGCACGCGGTCGGTCGCTTGGTAGGTGCGGTTTTTAAAAAAGATGCCGTTGATTTTTGCCAGCCACTGGTAGTCTTCTAGTTCTGCTTGCGTACGAGGCAGTTGCTCGGGTGGATTCAAGCAGTAGACGCAGTACGGTCCTGCATCAGAATCGGCAGGTTGGACCCAGAGAATGTAATAAGTTTGCGGTTGGTCGCTGGCGTGATTGCCGATGATCGAGCTGTTGGGTTTTGCGCGGCGAGTTTCGACACTGCGCACGAAGCCGTTTACTGTGATCGCGTTCCCACGGAACTCACCGGGTTGGCCGGTCAACTGAATCCGCGTGACATAAGTTGGTTCGCCGATTTGAGATCGGTGGATCCGGCTCCAGCAGCGTTTCCAGGCAACTGAGTCGCCGATCCATCCGACCGCGGTTTTGTCTTGGACCAGCTTTAAGGCGTCGATGTCTAGGTGGTTCAGCAAGCTGACAACGGCCTGTTGTTGTCGTATCGTGATGTCTTCAGCAGTTTTCGATGCCGTTAGCGCCGGAAAGACTTGTTTCTGCCAAAACTTGTTGGCTTCAAAATAGTCTTGCGAGACTTGTGATCGCTTCTCCGATGTTTGGGAGAGCGACGAGATTCGGTCGAGAATTTTGTTATTGAAGGCTTCTCTTTGTTTTGCGGCGTGGTCGATTAGTTTTGCTTGAACCTTGTTAGCAGGTAGTTGGGTTGGAAGTCGATCACCACTCAAGACCTCCAACAAGCCCATCCATTCCACTTGTTCGGCGGTCTTTAGATTAACGAAAAAAGAAGTCCAGAATCGGCCTGACTCTGTTGGCAGTCCTGTTGGCGGCTGGCTGGTCACATCGGGGAGCACGCTGGGCGTTTGGGTTAGTCGGATGACGGGTGAATTGAGTGAAGTGCCGGTTGGTTCTTTTGCGGGTTCGGTTGGGTCGTTGGTGTGATCGCTGGTTGAGTTTGTTTGGGCCTTCGCTTTCGGAGTGATCTTTTCATCCTGGCTCTCGGTCAGTGTTTCGCTGGTATTGGTGGGTTGTTCAACAAAGCCCATCCACGCCCAGTTCTCTGGCTTGCCGGCTTCCTTCATCGCGTATAGTACCATGACCAACATTGCGATCAGTGTGAGCATTTTTCGGATCAAGCCCCCGTTGTAGGGTCTCGGCTGAAAAGTCGATGGCGGTTGATTGGTTGGGTTTTCAGGCATCGGTTCGGATGGACCTAAGTTGTTGAACGGGATTCTTTAAGCTTAAGCGGATGTAACCGCCATTAGGGGAATGTCGACTCTATGATAGTTAATTCGGAAGCCGCTTCGGTCTGCGTTGATTCTACCTTTTTGTGCGGCATTGCAAGTCGCAAGCCGCTTGGAAAATGTAGGTTGTAGACCTGATGGATGATTGTCGATATAGAAAACTGGGCTACAATTTTAAACTGGGCTTCAGTGGGGATTTTATTGCCAATTTAAGTGGCAACACGTCTTGTGCAATGTGAAAAGTAGGACTGAATGAGACTTGCAGTGAATACACTTCGATCGGCTACGATTTGTTGGGTGGTCTTGTTAATCGGGGCGCAAAGTTTGGTCGCGGACGAGCCGGCTGCTCGATTCGTTAATGCTTTGCGAGAGAAAGGCTATTACGACATTGCGCTTGAGTATCTAGAAAAAGCGAAGAATAACCCAAACGTCGCCGAAGATTATCGCAAACGCATCAAGTTTGAAAAAGCCGCTGTCCTCGTTGATCAAGTTGGCCAGATAAGCGATCGAAAGAAGATCGCTACTCAATTGGACACTGCTCAACGGCTATTAAAAGAATATGCCGCCAACAACCAATCGCTAATTGAGAATGCCCGGACACTTCAGTTCCGTAGCCGCTTACTTTCAACGCGAGCAGATGTTTATTTGAGAGAGGCCGATGCCAAGCAACTAACCGAGGGTGAGCGGGAGAAGATTAGGAAGCAAGCGCGAGATTACTTGGTGGAATCGCTCGATTCGGCCAATGGTGCTTTTGAGGCGGGAGAGCGGTTGCTTGATCGGAAAAGCAAAGATGGGATAAAGATCAAAGCAGGTGATTCGGAGGCGATAGAGTTAGTTAGGGAAATGAGAGCTATTTACAGCGAGATGAGCCTACAGAGGCCATTTTGTGCTGAGCGGATGGCTCATACGTTTCCCGTGAGATCGAATAACCGCAAAAGTTTATTGAATGATGCTAAACGTAAGTATGAACAGGTTATCGAAAGCAAACTACCCTTTATCTTTCAGGTGCGAGCCAGCCTGCGAGCGGGGCTTTGTGCTCAGCAACTTGGCGAGCATGAAGATGCGCTCGATTTTTTTAAGCAAGTGATGTTTCAACAACGTTCTGCTGCGATTAATTCGCTACAAAAACAAGCATTTGCCGCCGCTACCGATAGCTGGCAACAATCTAAAGAGTATCCAACTCGTTCAGTTATTTCGCAACTTGAGCCCGTAGTCGAAAATCTCACGCGAACTGAGAAACGAGATTCGGATTGGCTGCGGGTTATTCTGGAACTCGGTGTCGCTAAGTATGAGCTGTCCAAAACCGTCAAAAAAGAAGGTGACTCGGTCAAGTCAAAGAAGGTCTTAAGAGAGGCTGGTCGACTGGTGCGTGAGGTGACAAAAGTCAAGAGCCCCCATCGCGACCGCGCTAAGAAACTCTTGGAGAAATGGGATGTGCCGCTGATTGAATCGGCCGATGTGGAAGAAGAGTCTAAAGAGATAAAATCGTTTGCGGATGCCTTCGAGATTGGCAATGATGAGATGTCCAACATCGAGTTATTGGCCAATGAGCTTTTTCAGGCTCGGGCAACTTTGAAAGCTGCTCCCCAATCTGACCAGGCTAAGTTGGCTGCTGGTGTAGAAGAGTTAGAGAAGCGGTTGCGTGAGGAGTCGGACAAAACGATTTCAATATTTAATGCTGCAATTTCGTTTGCCAATTCAAATACGTCCACTGACGAGATTAACTTGTGTCGGTTCTATCAGTGCTTTTGCTACTTTGTAACCAATCGCCATGTTGAGGTGTCGGTTATCGGGCAATATCTGTTGCAGCAACACCCGGATGATGCTGGTACCAAGTCAGCCGTTGGGTTGCTGATGAAAAGTCGTTCCGCCGGCTATGCTGCTGCTCCTAAAGACGATAACGAAATAGAGCTTCAGTCTCTTAAGAACACTGCGTTAGAAGTTGCCAGTCGGTGGCCGGGGTCGGCTGAGGCCGGTGGGGCAATTAGCGAGTTGGTTCAAATCGAGATGCGAGCCGGGAATTTGCTTCAGGCAGTCGAGTTGATGGAGCGATTGCCCGATGACAGCGTTCAACGACCACGGTTGTCAGCGATGGTGGGGCAACGACTATGGCGTGTATACCAGGTCGACTCTAGGAATCCAGAGACTCGTAACAATACCAACGAAATGAATAAAAAGTTGGAGCGGGCCTTTCGGTTTTTGGAGATCGGTGTTTCGACGGCCGATTCGAGTAATGTTAGTTTTTCAGATGCGGTAACAGGTTTGAATTTAGTTGATGCTTTGTTGGCTAAGGGGGAAAACGAGCGGGCTTTGGAAATGCTTGGATCGCCGTTGGGGCCGGAGCAGGTCATCAAGTCCAACAGTCCTACTGTATTCGAAAACCCCAAAGCCGATCGGTATCGACGCGACGCCTACAGCGTGATGATTAAAACGTACCTTGCAAAGTTAGCAACCGACCAGAACCAGCAAAAGTGGCTGGAGAAGTGCGAGGGCTTGATTCTGTTGATGGAACAAGAAGTTAAAGCGGACCAAACGAAAGACGCCAAACGACAATTGACCGCAAGCTACTACTTGATTTCAGTGGAACTGAAGAATCGGTTTGAAGTCACAACGGATCAGAAAAAGAGACTCCAGTTGGCGCGGGCACTTGCCGGGTTCTTGCCGTCAATCGAGAGGAATGCAACTGAAAACGGTAGGGTGCTACTGAAGGTCGGGTCCACCTTGATGGGCATGGCCACTACCATTGCCGAAAACGGAGGTTCAGAAGAAGCAAAGCCATTATTTGCTAATGCGTCCACAGCGCTTGCCGTTGCAGCGCAATTGGGGTTTGCCGGTGACCGGCAAGAGGAACGGTTGAAGCTTGAACTCAGTCGACAACAAGCGCTGGCGCTTCGCGGGGCAGGGAAGTACAAAAAAGCCGTTGATAAGTTTATTGAGATTTTGAAAACCACCCAGAATTTGCCAATTCAATTGGATGCTGCTGCAACACTACAGCAATGGGGCAAGTCGGGATTGCTGTCGATTAAGTTGGCTCAAGCCGTTAAAGGTACTGGGAAACAAATTGGGGCAAATAATCGACAGACCAACGCGATTTGGGGTTGGAGCAAGATCATGCGTCTAACACAGGGTGATCGAGTAAAGTATCGCGATCAGTATTACACTGCGGCTTACGGCGTCGCCGAGGCAATTTATGAGCAGGGTAGGGTGAAGAAACAAGATGCTAGTGAGAGTGCACTGAGGCGTATCGAAAAAGAGAAAAACGCGTCCCCCGATTTCCTCGGGTCAAAAGTTTGGAAGCAAAAATTCTCCGATCTTGAGCAAAGGATCAAAAGCGGTGGGTAACTCTAAATCTGCGAAATTTTGAGTCAAACGGATGACTTGGCTCGCAAGCTGGCCTTCTGCTAAAGCGTTTTTGGTGGCTCGGTGTTTTAAAACAATTTAACTTCTTCAAATCAAGCATGAACAAATTTTTAGAATCATTGATCGTCTGCATTTCGTGTTGCCTCATCTTTTTGGCAACTCCAGTAATTGCCCAAGACTCCGTCTACGTTTTCAAAGAAGGTGGCAACGGTACAACGACGGTTAGAGGGCGGATCACAAAGATGACTCCCGACGGAGTAACGATCGATGGTAAAGATTTTCCGGTCAGCAAGATTGCTCGGATTTCGGTGGGCAAAGAGCCTGGCGCTGTGAATCGTTTGCGTGGGGAGATGCTTGATGGTAAATATGCCGATTGCTTGGCTGGAATTGCGAAATTAAGAAACGTGCCCGACGCACCGTTATTGCAGCAAGAAATTGAATTCATGAAAGCTTACTCAACTGCCCGACTTTCGCTCACGCAGGGCACTATTCCCGCGGACAAGGCAGGTTCGGCCGTTAAAGGTTTCTTGAGCAAGTACCCCAATAGCATGCACACTTACTCGGCTACCGAACAGTTTGGTCGGTTGGCCTACTCGACCGGTAACCTAGAGGTGGCCGCCAAGGAATTTGAAAAGCTTCGCGGTGCTAAGTGGGAAAAGTATCGGATGCGAGGACAGTTCTTGCACGGGCGGATGATGTCTGTGCTTGGAAAAACATCGTTAGCCAAAGCTGATTTTGACGGGATTTTGAAACAGAGCTCCAATAGTAAGGAATCCGATCAATACAAGCTTCTGGCTCGCTGTGAACAAGCTCGGATCGAAGGGCTTACCGGTAGTACTGCAGCGGCATTAGAAAAGCTCAATAAGCTAATCAAAGACGAAAGCGACGAAAACACAGATTTGTTTGCTCACATTTACAACGCGATGGGAGCGATTCATGATAAAACTGGAAATCTGAAAGAAGCTCGTGACGCTTACTTGCACACTCAGTTGCTGTTCAACAGTGTCGAGGACGAGGACCCGGCGGCTGAAGCGTTATATCGGCTATCGAAAATTTACGTGGAACTGAAGGATTCCAAGCGAGCAGGTGAAGCCAAACGCGAGTTGCAGGCTAAGTACCGCAACTCTTATTGGTTCAAGAAAGGAAGCTAAGCCCGCCACCGAAGGTGGCGACAAGTGCTTTTGGCCCTGTCATAGTGACAAACTTTTGCTTTGGTTTATGATTAATTTGCATGAATTACGCAGATTGTTCTGGACTCCTGCGATTTTCCAAACAAAAAACAATTTAACATCGCCGGCAGATAGAAATGTCTAGGCAACTGTGGAGATTAAAATAGATGAATTTTGAATCGGGTTCAGTCACAACGGTGCGAAGGTTGATGAGCTTTTGGCTTGTTGTTGCAATTTTCGTTGGCACCTTCACCGTCGCCGCTCCGCAGTTTGACAATGCTGCCGTGGCGGTTGCTCAGGACGGTGACGCTGCAGCTCAGGACGATGGTGCTGGCGTCGACGATGCCGCCGCTGCCCCGGCTGAGAGTGACAAAACCAAAGAAAAGAAAGAACCTAAGTCAGCTCTGGGATGGTTGATTGAAGCGTTAGGGATATACCTGATCGTGTTCTTGTTGATTTCCGTCGCTTTGGTTTCGCTGATGATCATGAACTTTTTAGCGGTAAGAAGATCCGTCGTCTGTCCGCCAGATTTGATTGATGGATTTCAAGCTCATTTGGATGAAAAACAATATCAAGAAGCTTACGAGTTAGCAAAAGCAGACGAGTCATTTTTGGGTAACGTTCTTTCGGCTGGTTTGTCGAAGGTATCCACCAGCTACAAACATTCCGTTGCAGCCATGCAAGATGTGGGTGCAGAAGAGAACATGAAGCTCGATCATCGTGCCAGCTACTTGGCGTTGATTGGAACCTTGGCACCGATGATTGGACTGCTGGGAACCGTCGACGGAATGATTCGCTCGTTCTACTACATCGCGACCGCGGGCACTGCTCCCGATACCAACAAGTTAGCCGAAGGTATCTCGACGGCGTTGTTGACGACACTCGTTGGGCTGATGATTGCGATTCCTGCGATCGCTGGCTACAACATTGTCAAGAATATGATTCAAAAATTGGTCCTAGATGTTGGAATCACTAGCGACAACCTAATGGGACGTTTTGAGAAAGTCGGCTCAAAACCCAGCTCCAAAAAGTAAGCGACGATGAAATTCAACAAAGCTAAAACTTCTGAGATTCTCGAAGGCGATCTCACTCCGATGATCGATATGACTTTCCAGTTGATCGCGTTCTTTATGTTGCTGATCAACTTTACGGAAATCGATCGAGCTGAAGAGATTGCGCTGCCAACGAGTGTGTTGGCCGTACCGCCAACGACCGTACCGGAATATCAAATTATTTTGAATGTTGAACCGGGTGGGATGGTGATTTTCTCGGGTGATAGAATTCCCATCGAGGAAATCTCTCGAGAACTAGCGCTTGAAGTTAAGTCGGCGGCTCGTGAAGGAGTTTATGATGCTGGAGATATCTCGGTTGTGATTCGTTCGCACGAGGACACCGAAACCGGGACGGTGCAAGATTTGATTTCAGTCTGCCAAAATGTGAAGCTTGAGAGTTTTGCTTTGCGTGTTTTGAATAAGGTAAATTGAATGCCACGTTTTGAATCCAACCAACCAGAAGAAATCAAAATAAACATGACATCGATGATCGATATTGTGTTTCAGTTGTTGGTGTTTTTTATCATGACCTTCAACCCTCCTATCGCAGAGGGCGACTTCTCGGTCAAAATGCCTTTGAATTCTGACATTCCAGACGATCAAATTATCGACCCTCCAACGGTGATTAACGTGAAGCTGACATCGGCGTTGGATGGAACGTTGAGCAATATCTTGGTCAATAGCGTTCCCGTTGATCAGAATGATTTGTATGGCGGCTTAACCAAAATCATTGAATCGGAATTGGCCGCCGAAGGCGATCCAGACAAAGCAAGGGAGACGGAAGTCGATTTCGATATCGCTCGAGAGCTAAAGTACGCTTATACCGTCGCCGCAATCGAAGCTGTTTCTGGCAAGAAAGAAGGCGACGTGGTGACGAAGTTGATCGGCAAGATCAAATTCAAAGATAATTCGGTGAAGCAGTAGAGTTCAACGACGATTCGGCAGGCGCCGTGTTCTCGCCTAGAGAGTTAGCCAAACTAAGGCTGTTGCCCATTGGCACATTTTTGCAGCCGAGTCTGAATGTTCTTGAGAATCTGTTGTTCCAACAGCAGATCGCGTCCAAGCGGGATCCAACCTTTGTTGGCCTGAACCAATTGTGGACGTTCTTGATCGATATCTAGCGAGCTGTCGTGTCGGAGGATTTCGCCGGAGATTCCGGCGCCAATCGGCTGCGGTAGGTCTTCGAGTTCTTTGAAAACTTGCAAGTCAACTTGGTAGTGGTCTCCCGCTGGAACAACTCGCACTTTAGCGTACCGGCGAACAGTTTGTAGCGTGGCGTGAAGACGCTCAAATCCGACCAACGAATCACGCCGCCAAGGCTCTAGCAAGGTGCTGCCGATTTTAGGATGAGTTTCAATTCGTCCTTCGGAGAGGATGCCATCGAGCATTCGAATTCGCTCTTCGCGATAAATTCGAAAGTAGTTGTCCAGTTCATCGCTAATTTGTTCCATTACCAACCAGC
Organism: uncultured Pirellulaceae bacterium; assembly: GCA_964555525.1. Lineage (GTDB taxonomy): Bacteria > Planctomycetota > Planctomycetia > Pirellulales > Pirellulaceae > Mariniblastus. The sequence goes on along the minus strand of CAZKTR010000026.1, from coordinate 21 downwards.
GGTCAAGCATCGGCACGGCCA